>DATFPS010000138.1:0-14976 GCA_035264705.1 Nitrososphaeraceae archaeon
CCGGAACAGGACCGTCAGAAGGTGTTACCCGGATGATAGCAAGGTCTTCCTTGAGTACACGGACATAAGTTACCGCTCCTTTATTGTCAACTACCATACAATCCTCAAATTCAATTTATGCTAAATAAATATATTGTTATCATGTAGATAGGTAATTCTTATTTGGAAAGTAAATGCTTTATCAAATAATGACAAGATGGTTCAATACAAAAGACTTTTCTCGCAATTCTAATGAAATAGATCAACTTATACAAACCATAAACGAACAAAGTGCAGAACAGAGGCAAATAGTAGATAGTTTTAATAAAGCAATGAACAATTTCGCAGAACAAAGGTCACTGGAATCATGTCTAGAAGCTCTAAATACTTCTATGCAGATCGCAAATATTAGAGGTAAGCTCGTTGAATGTTACGTATATTATGCAAGATTATTAGAAAAGGAAGTGAGTAGATTAAGTAAAATAAAGGATATGAAAGATAGCCAAAAGTAATATTAAATAGGCATGAAGGAGATATCCATTTTTATTATTTATATTGGCAAAAGTTAGCATCACTACATTATTCGCACACTCAGGAGAAGGTCGATCTTCATTGATGTTCTATCCCAGCGTCTTTAATATTCCTCATTATTGAAATACAATGCGATTTCTAATCATACCGAGCCTTTCTATAGAAATTTCAACAATGTCGTCATCTTTTAGATACTTTGGTTCCTTCATGGACATTGCTACGCCTGCTGGAGTTCCCGTTGATATTATGTCTCCAGCTTCTATTGTCATAAGTGTACTCAAACTCGAGATTATCTTCTTTATAGGTATTACCATATTTATACTAGATGAGTTCTGTCGTATTTCCCCATTAACCTTGGTAATAATCTTTAAGTTCTGCGGATCCTCTATTTCATCTCTTGTTGTTATCCAAGGACCACAGGGTGCAAAAGTATCAATACTTTTTCCTCGGGTAAATTGTTTGTCTTTGAACTGGATATCTCTTGCAGATACATCGTGTAAAATCATATATCCAAAAATAGAATCAAGCGCATGCTCTACCGATACATTTTTAATATCCTTTCCTATTATTGCAGCAATTTCTGCTTCGTAATCTAAACGCTTAACAAAGGAAGGGCAGATAATGTCGCTAAAGGGAGGATTTAATGTAGTTCTTGGTTTCATAAATATTACGGGTTCATCAGAAGGTGTTAATCCTGCGTCTTTGGCGTGATCATAATAGTTAAAGGCGAGACAAATTATCTTGGATGGATTAGGTAGAGGAGCTAACAATCCAACATCTTCAATTCTGTGAATATATTCCAATTTTCCATGATGTTCTTTTACTTCGTTTAACCAACCTTCAAACATAAATTCCTTGATGCGAGGAGGAATAGGAATGCCTGTTTGTTCTTGGATCTCTGATTTTGTGATTATTCTCTTTTCGTCCTCAGAAACAATGGCATATGTCCCACCTATCGTCTCATTTCTTATTCGTGCGATCTTCATTATTTTTTATCTACCTATGAGTGAATATGGCAGTATTATTTTCCTCCAGCTTGCAGAAACCAAATCTTACGAATTGAATTATGGTTCCGTATTCTAATGATGACACAAATCTCTCGGCAAATCCATCAGAGATCTTGAGACTATTTATGTTATATGCTTCATCTATGTACAGCTCTCCAGCAATCATAACCTTGAAAGGAATTATATTATTCTTTGCAACCCATTGAATTTTAGAAATGCCATGTTTTAAGTCATCTCCTATATGATTCGCAATCAATAGTTTTTTATGATCTTCTGATTTGATCTCCACTATCTTAATATTATATAATTCCATCAGTCTAATTTCATCGCCGACATTAAGTTTGATTGCGTCGTCGCCAGAGATATAAAAGGAATTTGAAACCTTGACCTTCCGAAACCCAAGGTCCCTATTAGGATGATTCTTCAATATTATTTCATTTGAAGAAGTAATATTCTGGATATGTAATTCCACAGGATCGTTTACAAAAAATAACCTCATACATCGTGGATCAATAGCTTTTCTGTTAGATGCTTCAAGAGCCTCAAAAGGTGCTTTTGTTTCAGCACGTGTTATACCTAAAGACAGAACAAATAGCCTTATTGCTTCAGGCAAAAAGCCCCTTCTTCTCATTGCAATTAAAGTCGGAAGGCGAGGATCATCCCAACTTTTTATAATGCCTTTTTCTATTAAGGGTTTTATTTTCCTTTTAGAAACTGGGATTCCATCAAAGTCTAGTCTTGAAAATTCTATCATAAGAGGTTTTCTAAGTTTTAGTCTATCAAGTATCGCAAAATACAATGCATTGCGCAGCTCGTACTCTTTTGTGCGGAGCGCATGAGTTACGCCATCAAGACTATCTTCAACAGGTGCGGCAAAATCGTAAGTAGGCCAAACTCGAATCTTATTCCCTAATTTCGGATGATTGATTTCTAAGATTCTAAAAAGTGTCGGATCCCTCATGGCAGTATTTTGATCAGCCATATCTCCTTTGAATCTGATAATTGCATCGTTTTGATTAAAAGATCCATCAAAAAATTTCCCAAGTCTTTCTATAGCAACTTCTTGATCTTGTCTACACTCGCAAGGAATTCCATTTGCTCTGAGATCATGTATCATTTGTTGAGGGCAGGTACATACATAAGCTCCATTAGCCATTATCAATTTTTTACCGTATTCATGCAATAGTTGAATATCATCAGAAGTGTTTTTTGTGATATCCGGCTTTACTCCTAGCCACTCTAATCCCTCCTTTATTGCATCATAATATTCTAATTTTTCATTTACAGGATTAGTATCATCATAACGTAAAATTAGCTTGCCATTATACATACGTGCATATTCTTCATCTATAATTGCTGCCTTGGCATGTCCTAGATGAGGATAGCCATTGGGTTCAGGGGGAAATCTTGTAACCACATTTCCCATTTTTGCACCCTCCAATGGTGGAAACTGTATCTGTCTTGCTTCGAATACTTTCTTTTTTTTCTTTGATTCCCCCGGCGAGATTTCTTCAAGAAACGCTTTTTGGTCTGCCAATGACAATGAATTGATCTTTTGTACCAAGGTTTTAATTTCAGGAATGATGTTCTTTAAATCACTTCGAAGGTTGGGTCTGGATGCGGCAATTTTTGCAATAACGGTGTCAGCCATCGCTTTGCCATCGTGTTCGACAGCGTTTTTTAATGTTACGAGTCTGATAATGTTTTCTGTTTCTTCATCAAAGGGCACTTGTTGTTACAGGCTCCTTTCTACTATAAAATTAGCCGACGATTCAAGTATTTCCTTTGCATATGAATAACTATATCGTTCAATTGATTTGATCGCTCTCTCTATATGTAATTTTGCGGTTTTTCTTACTTCTCTTTCTATGCCTATATTTGAAATGGTCCTTACTGCTACTTTGATATCGGCAGTCGAGCAATTCTTTCCGAAAACTTTAAAGATTTTAATTTTCTCGTCATCTTTCGCGTTTCTAAGAGCAAGAAGAATAGGATATGTCTTTTTGCCCTCCCTAATGTCGTTTCCTACCGACTTGCCCGTAAGTTTTGGATCTCCTATTATTCCTATTAAATCATCAATCAGTTGGAATGCAATTCCTACATTTCTTCCAAATGATGATAGGTTTTCTACGTCTTTATTGTCCGAATCTTCTACTGATAATGCACCTAATGCACAAGAGACTTCAAAGAGCGCGGCTGTTTTTTTGCCTATCATGTTAATATAATGTGATTCACTAGAGAATCGCCGATTTGATGTCATGCCAACGTCCGTAGCCTGACCTTCACACACATAAATACATGCGCTTGAAAGCCTTGCTACCATTTCAGAAATTGCATTCTCCGAATGCCCTACTTTCCTTCCCTCTGCTACTAATAATTTGAATGCTTTAGAGAAGAGAATATCTCCAGATAATATGGCAAGAGGTGTGCCATAATAATTATGAACGGTCGGAATATTATGACGCATCTCGTCATTGTCCATTATATCGTCATGTACCAAAGAGAAGTTATGAATCATTTCTACTGCTGCAGCTGGAGGTAACGCCCTTTTTGAATTTCCGCCCAACATTTCACACGATTTGATCGTCATGAAAGGCCGTAGTCGCTTACCTCCGCTTTTAATATAATGTGCTGATGCCTGATAGAGCTCCTTGGGTTCCCCCTGCAAATATGAGCGAATAAAATCAGTTATCATGCTAGCATTAGATTCAAGCTCATCTCTAATACTACTTGCTTTCATCGATTGCTGACCTGATCAGCTAAAGGTCCTGTTAATATATACCTTGAGCTTTTCAACACAGAAAGATTCATTGCACCTGTCAGGAACATTGTACTCTTAAGTTCGGCTATAACAGTATCTGCAAAATTAAACAACTGTTCTTTTGATTCTGCCGCTTTTAATAAAAAGGGATAAGCCATCGCACACATACTGGCGCCAAGGACAATACACTTTGCTATTTCCATCCCATTTCTCAAACCACCTGAAGCAATAATAGGTACTTTGACTGTTTTTTTCACTTCAATAAGACTGGTCGCTGTAGGTATTCCCCAATCCCAAAAAATTTCACCTAAGTGAATTTTAAGATCATTATTTGATGCCTCTGCGCGCAATTTTTCGACTCCTGCCCAGCTTGTTCCACCAGCTCCGGCCACATTGATTGCAGATACGCCTGACACTTCCAACTTAACTGCTACTTCCTTAGAGATGCCAGCGCCAACTTCCTTTACGATTACAGGAACGTCTAGAGCTCCAGAGATTTCTGAAATTTTCGAAAAAACTCCTTTATATTTTGGTTCTCCTTCTGGCTGTATGAGTTCTTGCAATGGATTAAGATGTATTACAAGAGCATCGGCTTGTATCATATCTATAATCTTTTTTATATTGTCTATAGTAAGGCCTTTTGCGAGCTGAGCTCCACCAATATTTGCGATAAGGAATGCACTAGGCGCATTTTTTCTTGCAATAGAATACGTTTCTGCCAATTCCTCACTTTCAAGACCGGCCCTTTGACTACCCAGACCCATTGCAAAACCATATTTTTCTGCGAGTTCCCCTAACCTTCCGTTAATCCTGGCTGCCTCAGGAGCACCGCCAGTCATAGAATCTATGATGAGAGGCGCCGAAAATTTCCGTTTTAGAAAAGTTGTTGAAATATCTATCTCATCATAGTCAAGTTCAGGTAAAGCATTATGAATAAGCTTAACATATTCCAAATAAGTAGAAGTGGTTTTAGCTTGAACATCATTGTTCAACGGTATTTCGATACCATCTCTCTTGCGTTGTTTTATGATTTCTATATCAGATGGTCGATCAGATACATTAGGCACTTTGTTCTTTGCCCCCAACTCCTTTAATAGTGGTACCTTCAAAAGCTGAGCCACTTATAGCATTTATGATTTGTTCTGGGTTAAATCCATTTACCATCAATACATCTACTCCAGAGCGTGCTATCTTAAATGCTTCCGTAACTTTTCTTCGCATGCCGCCTGTTACATCAGCTTTTACAGTTGACAACTCGATCGATCTGTTGCTATTCTTTATTTCTTTGATAGTCTCTTTGGTCTTGATGTTCTTATATATTCCATCGACGTTGGGTGCGAAAATGACTTTTGAAGGATGTAAAGCCAGAGAAAGAATTGTCATTATCACATCTCCAGATAATACAGAATACTTTCTTTTTTTAATATGAATAATATCTCCAAATGTTACAGGAACTATTCCATTTTCTGCTATATCCTGTAGTTCGTCAATTTTTCTTGTAAGTGGTCTGTGGCCAGACATAAAATTTGAAGGCATAACTGCGTATGCGTTTATTCGTTCTTTTAGCATGGAGTTAACTATGATTTGATTTAGACACATCATCGATTCATGTACTAATGATATGCCGTGTGGATCATAATCATCTGGTTTTGTATGCATGTCGTATTTTACCGACCAATAATGTCCAAATGAACCACCACCATGCACAACTATTAGTGGAATTTTAATGGTGGCAATTACGCTTGTGATATTATTAATCGCTTCAAAATTGGCCGTAAGTGGCTTTTCCTTAAAGGTAACAACTGATCCACCTAGCTTGATTAAAGCTAGTTTATCTCGCATTTAAAAATTTCATATCTTTAAAGTAAATTTAAAGTTTAGTATAATATCAAGCCATCGAAGTCAATTTCCACCGCTATACATTCTCCTCCATTTTTTTCTATAGTTGAAATTATTTTCAACTTTTGTTCTTGTGGAACTAATGCAATCATAATTCCTCCCCCGCCAGCACCAGTAAGTTTCGCTCCTAATGCACCGTTCTCAATACAAAGGTTTACTAGATAGTCAATTTTATCATGAGAAACTCCTATATGTTGTAGTAAGGTATGGTTCTCTATCATCAATTTGCCAAGTTTTTTCTCATCGCCTTTTGTAATAGCAGTAAAAGCATCTTTGCATATATTCTCTGCATGACGAGATAAATTATTGAACAATGAACTATTTTTATCTTTGAATTTTTTTACTGAAGCAACTAAGACTCCAGTTGAATGCCTTATTCCTGTGTTCCCTATTATTAAAGATAGATCCTTTTTGTTATAGATTTTATTAAAACCTTCATTCTTCTTATAATACATTAGACCTCCAAATGTGGAAATATAGCAATCTGCTCCTGAGGAACTATTATGGATTAGTCGTTCCGACTTAATTGCTTTATCGCATACATATTGCTTATCTGGTTTATGAAACAGTGAATCTACCGCAGCTACTGTCGCGACACAAGATGCAGCAGAGGATCCAAGACCAATGCCATAGGGAAATTCAGAATTCACAACTATGTCTAAACCTAGAATCTGATGTCTTTCTGAAAGTACGCTTCTAGCAGAAGCATATAATGGATATAAAATCGTCTGTGAATCATTTCCTCCTTTAATTAGCTTAAAATTTGAATCTTTATATGAGCCTTGGATGCCGAGGTCTGACTTGATATTGATGGTTTTACTATTATTCAAATGTGCACCAACTTTGATGCGCTTGGTCACAGATGCAAGGATTGCAGGTTTATTGTATACAACAAAATGTTCGCCAAACAAGATAATTTTTGCTGGTGCAGATGTCTCAGCAAAGGATCTTTCCAAATTCATACGAACACAATTGATGAATATCCTACTACTGTATTGGTGTCACCAATGATGTCTCCGCTTGTAGCATACTTTAGCAATTCACCCTTTGTAGCGCCAAGTTTTTTTGCGGCAGTCATTATTGAAGCAATAGCACCATAGCCACAGGCAGATACATTTTCCCTTTCCAGAGTTGTGTAAAATTTTAAAACATCTAAGGATAGGATAGCATTTATTAGCTCACTGTCTTTTCTATGTGCTTCAGTGTTTGATTCATAGTGAGTAAAATCCGACGATGCAATAAGTAAGCTGTTTGTATTTAAGGTAGACTGCGCAATAGATATACCGATGTCATTGGCAGTCTGTCTATCTTGCATTATTAAGATAATCGGCACAATTCTAAATTTCTTTTTTTTAATATATTGAATAAAGGGTAACTGGACTTCTAGGCAATGGTCTCTGCTGTGGGCGAAATCATCTAGATCAATTATTTCTGAATTTCTAGAAATCCCTAACGACAAATCCTGATTTATCTCTACTTGGCCTAATGGTGTTTCCCACAGGCCCTCGGCCATTGCAGCAACTCCTGTGCCTATGCCATAATGATTAGGACCTATTATTATGACGTCATCAAATTCCATTGACGATACTTCATAAAATCCGTTAGCAGCAACTGCTCCCGAATAGATATATCCCGCATGAGGCGAAACAATTCCATAGATTCTGCGTTTCGAGTCAGAGGGCGGCATTTTGTTCGGTCCAAACCCCTTATCTTTAAAAGACCGTTCTATTGTTTGGTTAAGTTCAAGAGGATCGCTTGGATAAAAAATTCCTGCTACTGCAGGTCGACGTATTTTTACCCTACTGTTTTTCAAGGTAATTCCTCAACCAGTTTGGTTTCAAAGTCATCAATTGACACCTTCATGTCATTATCTGACTTGATAGTGCCTTGTTTCTTTAAAACCTCTCTTGCGAGGAGCCAATAAACGGTAGCCAGAGCTTTTCGGCCTCTGTTATTTGCAGGGATGACTAGATCTACTTTTGATGTCACATTGTCACTATTAGAGATCGCAATTACTGGAACGCCTGCTCTAGTAGCCTCAATGACCGCTTGTTGATCGGCTTGTGGATCAGTAACAATTACTATTTCAGGCTCCATATATTTTGGCAAGGATGGATTTGTGAAAGTTCCTGGCATAAATCGCCCGAAGATACCCGTGGCGCCAGTAAATTCACAGAACTTTTCGACAGGTGTTTTACCATATTCACGGGCGGAAGTCACTGCGACTCTTGATATGTTCGAACGTCCGATAAATTTTGCCGCAACATCAATCCTTGATAATGTTTTGCTAATATCAAGAATATACAAACCTTCTGGGTTTGCACGCACAATAAATGGTATCATATATTTTGTCTTAACTGGAGTACCAACACGAATTCCGGTAGAAAGAATCATTTTCTCTAAATTATTGCTATCCTGAGTGTAATTCACATCTTCTTTGGGTTCAGAAGAAATAGCTTGTTCAGAGGGTGTATCATCGTCGTTAGTTTCTTCCAATCCTTTGGCTTCAACTTCAGTTTCCACCGGTGTATTCTGAATCTCCTTTTCGTTACTCATATCAAGTAGAGGACACTTCAGCCATTCCATCTATTAAATCATACTCTGATAGCCGTAAAAGCTCGTTTAGCTTTGAAACACGTTCTCCTCCTATAATGCCTGCCTTTAGCATCTTCGAACCGGTAGCAATTGCAATATGAGAAATATGTGAGTCAGTAGACTCGCCTGATCTATGTGACGTTACAATTCTTATATTATTATTAGTGCATTCACTGGCAAAGTTCAGGGCATCATATAGGCTTCCTGCCTGGTTTACTTTCAAAATCGCGCCACTACACGATCCATGCTTTATTGCTTCTTTTACTCGTAAAGCATTTGTAACTAATATATCATCGCCTGTAACTAGACAACTTGAATTCTTTTTAGTGATTGCTGCCATAGTCTTGAAATCTTCCTCATGAACAGGGTCTTCTACATAAATGAGTTTATAGGTTTTAATTAGGTAGTTGACAAACTCTATTTGTTCTTCAGTATCTCGTAATATTCCCTGTCTGGAATAGTCATAAACTTGTCTATTCTCATTCCACAATGAGGAACTAGCAAGATCGATTCCCAAAGACATATCTTTTCCTATAGTAAAACCACAATTTTTAATAGACTTTTCGACAACATCTAATGCTTGGTCGTTATTAAGATTAGGAGCCCAAGCGCCCTCGTCTCCACGACCATTTGTAAATCGTTTGTCAATGGATTCGATATCTTTCCGAACTTCTGTATGGAGTTTAAAGTTCATTTCAAGAGCCTCCATTATATTTTTAGCTCCTATGGGACAAGCTAGAATCTCTTGTATATCAGGGGTACCAGGACCGGCATGAGCGCCGCCACCTAAAATGTTCCCTAATGGATAAGGGAATTTATAATGTTTTCTCTGTTTTAATAATCTGAATAACGGTATGTCTAGTGCCTTTGCTGCTGAATCAACTGACGCAATACTCAAAGCATAGGCAACTGCGCCGCCGATCTTATTATATGACACGCTATTGTCAATAGATTTTATAATGTCAAAGATTGACTTTGGATCCTGAGCCTCTATACCAATAAATCTCTTCATATTTGCATTAAATATTTCCATCGACTTTTCGGGCTTATTATCCGAAAAACTTTGTGCTTCCAATTTTCCTACACTAGCACCAGAAGGCGCGCATGCTCTCCCAACGAATTTATTGTCAGTGATAACGTCTATCTCTATACTTTTGCTTCCTCTGCTATTAAAAACAATTCTACCTTTAACCGCTGAGATTAACGGCATTTTATCTTATTCTATTTCTGACTGAATTTCTGACTTTCTTCGTCTTAACGCCTCATAGTAAGGTATTACCTGATATAATGTTTCGACGCTGGATACAAGCATTCGTCTACAACAGTAACGTTTCATGTTTAAAGAATCCATAACCTTCGCAGGATCTTCTCCTGTTTGTACTCTTTCTGAATATTCTGCATACTTATCTGCAACTAACTTCCCACAGGTAAAACAGCGTACGGGTACTAGCACGTCTTGGTAATTCTTTCAAGGCTTATAAAAACTATTATCGTTTGTCTATTTATGAAATATGATGAAATTGTTAACAATATAACAATATCTATAATTCTTTCATACTTGTCTTTACTGTAAATTGCCAAAAAAGCATTATTATCATCGATCATCTAGAATGGGTAATATTCAAATTAGTGCTATAAACCATTTTATAACGAGCGGGAGTCGCCCAGCTTGGCCAAAGGCGTAAGACTGAGGCTCTTATCCCTCAGGGGTTCGTGGGTTCAAATCCCATCTCCCGCACTTCTAAAGGTTAAATAATAAGAAGAAAAACTCCTCGGTCTACGCCTTAATATATATATACATATATTAGATTGAAATTGTATTGTTTAAAATTATGGAGAGTATTTTTCTCGATAAAAGTAGTTAGGTATTTCTAATAAATGATGCTATGGTCATATTTTTGTAGATTTACAAATTGATTAAATTCAAACAAATCCTATAATAGAAAAGTCGCAGTGCTTTTTCTTCTTACTGGGACGTTTTATCTAATAGTTATAATTGCAGTCGAAGATGTTTTCCTGATTTCTCGTATGCAATGGGAAAGCAGTATTTATAGAGGGTTTATTGTTTGTTCGTTATAATTATTTGCCATGAGGAACATATCGATTTTATAATAGTATTGACAGGCAATGATATTGCATATTGATACTAATATTGCTATATTAAAGGCACAATTTTTTATTCGAACGATCCAAAATCAAGTGTTTATAACGTAATTTTTAAGTTTTTTTGGGCTGACAAACTAAATATAATTGAAAAAAAGCTTGGCTGTGATCTTGAGAACGTTTTGCTGATACTGTGCCAGCATTGAAAGGATAATGAATAATAGTTTTTATTATTTTGCTCTTGGGTGCCGTCATGGGAGAAACCAGTCAGCTGAAATTAGAATTGTAAAATTATAGGATCGTAATAATTGCGTCTTTGCAAAGTTAATTCTTCTATTTATCAACTTAAATTTCGACCATGATCTTGCAGACCTAAATTCTCTTGCAAAGATTTTGTTAACGAAGTTCTCAAACTTTGGTCAATTCTAGAAACCATCAAAAACAAGTATCTATTCTATAAAATATTAGAAAGGTTCAATGAGTTATTTAGGGTATTGCTGGACAAGAATTGATCAGGCGTTTGGCGAGATGTATCCTGATAAAATTGAACAAAGAGATGAAGGTTTGTATATCTGTATTGAAGATATTTAGCTAACAATAGATGTCAGTCAGCACAAGAATTATTCTATATAATTATTAGAATAACAAATAATATCACTTCTCTAGGATTATGTATCTTCTCCTCTTCTAAAGCAATCAATTACTTCCCGACTGTGACCTGCTGGCTTTACTTTAGGAAAAATTCTAATAATTTTGCCATTTATGTCGACCAGAAAAGTAGACCTATTAACACCAATATTCTCCTTACCCATAAAACTTTTAGGCCCATAAACACCGTATTTCTTGGAAATTTCATTTTGAGGGTCCGCGGACAGAAGATAAGGAATATTCAGTTTCTGTCTAAACTTTTTATGTGATTCATCAGTGTCCGGGCTAACACCTATAATCTCTATGTTAGCATCTTTTATCTTGTTATAATCTTTTGTGAATTCCATTGCCTCAGTTGTGCAACCTGGAGTGAAATCTTTTGGATAAAAGTAAATTATGACCTTCTTTTTTCTACGAAAGTCAGATAACTTGAATCTATGACCATTGGAATCCGACGAAATAAAATCTGGTGCTATGTCTCCCTCTGTGAGCTGCTGCTGCTGCTGCTGCTGCTCAATATCTTCTTTATTCATACTTATCAGATATCCATATTGATAGAAAAACTTTGAGATGACATCTTGTCCAGAATGATACAAATGCAGAGAAGGAATTAATTTTCAATTATTATTAATTCTATAACGACCTCTCCATAATATCAAATTAACCAAATACAAATGTGTAAAATATAAAATTGGCAGAGCGAGGAATTATCTCTATTTCATGTATTTCAGGTTTTTCTGTAGTAATTAAATTATGCATGAATGGCCATTCCACCTCTACAAAACTGACACCATTCTTTATTGTCACATCTTTTCCTGCATACTTCTCTGTCAAATAGTTACCGTCTAGTTTGACTTCAACCTTTCCAACCTTATTATCCGAAGATCCGATAATACCATGTACCCGTTTTGCGCTGTCATATTTTATTATTATTGCTGGATCTTTCTCTTTGCCATTAGAAGAAAACCGTACGCCTTCACGTTCCCATATCCACTTACCGCGGAGATAAACTAAATTATAGTCATGAGATCCACTATCAACTACGAAATTTTGTTCATCATGCTTCATGGTTTGTTTGTTACCAAATCTTCTAAGCCTAGAATAACCAACACAGATCTCAGGTGCAATCCCATGGTAATGCATTCCATAGGTATTAAAGATCTCATCAGTCGGATTTTCACTGTCTCTGTCTTCAGATGGTTTCTGACCCGCCTCTTCTAATAATTCTATTACTGCATTTTCAAAATCCTGTATTCCACCATATCCTGCATGCTCATAACGGACAAAGCCATTATGATCAATTAAAACATGTTTTGGCCAATACATATTACCATATGCTTCCCATATTCTATTATTGATATCGAATGCAACGGGAATATTGTTTATGTTATAGCGCGTTAGCGCTCTTTGTATATTCTTTGTATCTCTAGCAAAATTATATTCTGCAGAATGAGCTTGGATTACTTGAAACCCATTATTGGCATATTTTTGCTGTAAACGCTTCATTATAGGAATGGTACGTAAACAAAAGATGCATGTATATGTCCAGCAGTCTAGGAGAATGACCTTTCCCTTCAGACCTTTGATTGAAAGCGGCTCCGAATTTGCCCAAATGGAAATGCCTTTAAATTCAGGCGCTGGTATGGCAGGGATAATGTCCATTTTATAACTACGTCCTATAAAGAGAAGTATCTAAAGACAAACAACAGAAGCAAAAGATAACGATACGCTGACAATCTCTTGCTCCAAATGAATCTATAAGAGTAATTCATTAAAATATCATTTCTCATTATTTGCCTTATATACAAAGATACTCCTTATTTATTGATTCTTAATAATCGAATAAATTATGACGAGTATAGTTTCTCCCAATAACATAACGACGTATGTAAGGTAATAGACCTATACTCTAATTGACCGTCCTATTAGATAAACATAATTGAGAGTAATTTATCATTTGAACTATTCATAATGACAAGTTTGCTGGTAATAGACGACTTGCTTTCTCTCATTTCAAAAGCTAAGGATACAAAATATGTTGAAGTTCGTTATCAATCTAGAATTACAAATGAAGTAAATTTCAGCAATGGTGAGCTTGAAAGGATTCGCGGCATTGAAAATTCTGGATGTGGTATCCGAGTCCTTGTAGATGGTTGCTGGGGTTTTAGCAGTACACATCTTCTTTCAAAGAATGCATTGAAAGACTCACTTTGTGAAGCAATATCAGTAGCAAAGCTACTAGCTGGAACAAAAAAGAATAGAGTTGAAGGACTTGCAACATCAAAGCTCGCTAAAGGTGTTTATAAAACAAAAATAAAAGGTGATCTTTCTAGTATTGATATTGAAAAGAAAGTAAGAATTACAAAAGAGGCTGAAGAGCAGGCTCGAAAATATTCTCCAGTAATAAAATTTGCTTCTTGTGTTTATCGCGAAATGTTAGACCATAAGTTAATAGTTAATAGTGATGGGGCAGAAGTAGAAATATCTGATTCTAAACCAGAATTTAACGTAACAACAGTCGCGCGCAAAGAAAATGAAAGCGTAACTACCTCAGAAGGAATTGGAATAACAGGTGGTTGGCAAGATTTGTTTTCTCAAAAAGATCATATTTACTATGCTAATCTAGCATCAGAAAAGGCAACAAAGCTACTCGAAGCAAAACATGTCACCGGCGAAAGGACGACGATAATATTAGATCCAGGGATGGTTGGTTTAATTTCGCATGAGGCCATAGGTCATATGGTGGAGGCTGATTTTGTTCTTTCCGGCTCAATAGTTAAAGATAAAATCGGAACAAAAATCGCAAGCCACCTCATTACCATGGTAGATAGCGGTCAACCAAATATTGCTTCAAATCCTGCAGGAAGTATCGCAGTTGACGATGAAGGTGTTATAGCAGGTAGAACTGTTATTATTGAGGATGGTATACTCAGGTCTTTTTTACATAACCGTGAAACTGCCTTGATGTTTGATACTGAACCAACTGGCAATGCACGTGCCTTTGAATACGATGATGATCTGCTCATTAGGATGAGAAATACATTCATTGAACCTGGGCATGACAAATTTGAGGACATGATAAAGGAAACAAAACACGGCTATTTAATAAAAGGCGCTAGAAATGGTCAGGCTGATGCTAATGGGGAGTTTATGTTTGGATCTCAAGAAGTATATTTAATTCAAAGGGGCGAACTAAAGGAACTTCTAAGAGGAACTAGCGTCTCTGGTAGTGCTTTTGATGTATTACAATCTGTGGACATGGTCGGAAAGGATTTCAAATTCGACATAGGAACAGGCTACTGTGGTAAATTTCAACCAGCGAAAGTCGATGGTGGTGGACCGCATATCAGATGCAATGCGATTATCGGAGGTCTACAGTAGGAAAGTTGGAAGATATTTGTAATTTTGTATTAAGGGAAGCAGAGAAAAATGGAGTCAATTATTGTGAAGCGT
>DATFPS010000139.1:0-3326 GCA_035264705.1 Nitrososphaeraceae archaeon
CCAGCAACCACCGCTATTTTTCCTTCTGATTCTTTAATCTTATAGATATCATTAGCAACCTTTCGAGCAATTTGCTGTGTAGGCCGCTCACTTGAACTGCTACTACTCATAAATTGAAAAATGTCTACACCTTCCCGCGGCCGTTCATGTGGAATTATTCTTACTCCTCGCTCTCCGACTACTATGCTGTCTCCTTTTTTCACATCACGAGTCATTTTACATTCTGCTCTCATTTTTTGTCTGTCTAATACTATACATTTGTCCATCATCATATTATCAACATCGATCCATGAACTATTGTAGAATACTTGTGTAGCATTATTGGTAGTGCTGTAAAAGCTATCCGGCATCACCATATCTTGTACAGCTGGTTCAAGCATTACTTGCTGAACAGATATGGGTTGTGCTCCTTCTCTATAGACTGATTCTAACAATTCATCTAGATGTTGCTGGTCTCTGCCTCGAACTAAAAGGCGAGCATAGCTTGGATCCCTCTTTTTCTTTCCTACTATGAATTCAAGAACCTGAAAATCACCCTTAAGATCCATGACTTTATCAAAAATTTTTGTCAGTATCATCGAGTCAATAAGATGTCCCTTTACTTCAATTTCTTGTTCATATTTTCCAATCAAGCGCTAAAACAATCAATATACAAATATACAGACATTAAAATTTTAATCATATTATCATAAAACAACAACAACAATTGTCTTGTTACTAGAGATTTTCTATAATCCTCCATTCGTATATATTTATAAAGACGCCACTTAACGGTGTTGTCGTAAAGTTGCAGATCCACCAAGGAAACTGAAACTTTGCGATGATTATAATGCCCCTCTTATCTTACTAGCATAGGCATTTCCATTTGCTATGATTTTAATCCAAGATCGGTCTTGATTTTTGCTGATTCTGGCATAAAGATATTGTCAAGATTATAATCCATGGATTTCTTCAAAAGAAGCAACTGAAATGGCAATGTAATAAACATTTTGTTGTTTACATTTGATGACTTTTATGTGAAATAGAGCGTTTAATTGTGTTCATCTCTATTAGGATAATCTTTTCTGTTGCAATAAAGCGTCGTTACCCAGTGTTAGTAGTAGAATAACATAATACAAAGCGAATACTAGGATCTTTCACTTTTTGTAACATTCGAGTTGATTTTGTGTCAATGTCTGAAATGCAAAATTCTCTTTAACATTATTAAAAAGATTATACATACTGACAATTTATTACGACAATATTAGTTTTATTATTAGTAATAGCAGGATAATCAGAAATGAATATCTTAGCAATTATAATTACATTAATTCTTATGACAGCAGAGATTAGTTTTGTCAATTTGGCATTGGCGGTAGAATTAATCCCTTTAAACAGCACTAATTCAACTCTCAATGAAGGTTTACCAATATTCTATGATTGTATAGATGAAGCAGTGGAGCAAAGTGTCAATGTACAGGAAGATGATTATTTTAAAGAAGAACCAACAAAAAATGAAGTTGTTACATGTTATTATAAAGTGTTAATAGATGCCAATGGAATTAGTAATAGCGATGTACAAAATAACATGTCAGAAGATGCTGAACAACCAGTTACCCCAGGTACCCCACAACTGCCATCTAATCAAGATAGAGAAGAAGGAGAAACACAAGTGGCACCTAGTGTGCCATTTTTTCAATGAGTCATCATAGCAATTACTTCTATTCTTTTTGCTGATCCTGTAAACTTTGCACCCGTAACAAAAATGCTATCGCTTTATTCAATTTACTTGCTGCCGGAATGTGAAAACTTACATGTTGTATTATCATGGGCCTATTTGAAGAATCTGTTCACTTTCCATATCTGACACAGCCTTATCTACCTGATATATATGCTAACATACTATAAGACCAAAGCAATGCTTAACAATACAAGGAAAAAATTTCACGACCGCAATTCTGCTAATATCACTATAAGGGTCTGGAGGATTGCTATTCTTTTTATATTTTTTACTTTTGCATTTAGGTATCGATGTTTGGATAAAGGGTGAATATCCTCTAATATTTGAATTAATATAGCTATAGATTTCAATATTATCGGATTCTATGAATGGAAAGACAAGATTGAGCATCATTGCAATCGTAATAGCATTGGCCATTGTAGTTCAGATTGGTTTCATAGTTCCGGCACATGCGTTAACAAACTATTTTAACTGTATAACAAGAATAGCTAACAAGCATGGAACGCTTACTCTGGAAAATGTTGAAAATTGTTATGACAAAGTATTTAAGGGCGCCAAACTGGCACAACAGAAAAATAATAATACATTACCTTCATAATCATTGTCACTCTCGTCTCATTAATAGATTGAATTATGGAAATTTAGATGTATCTTTGTTAATCTTAAAGCTTTGTAGAATCCACATGTTTAGATATATTCTTGATATTTATGTAGAGATTACATGTTCTATCCTATGCTCATATAAAAAAATGCTGTCTAGTCTTTAGTAGTTAGATACACATTATATTGGAAGCGAGAGCTTACCAAAATACTCTTTCATATTGTGTTCCATCTTTATTTTTGCAATGATCTGGTCTTTTTTTTCCTCTGTAAACCATTGAGCAATAGATTTTGCTATACCATTTTTGTCACAAAAAGCTATCATATATCCATTTGTTTCTTTTATTATCGCAAAAAGATTTTCTTCTCCAACTGGCTCCCATTTATTGTCCTTATTGTCTTTTAAGGCTAGAGCAGGCATAGCATAACCAGTATATGTTGTCAAAAGCTCTTGAGCTGCTTTTACACGCCTCTCACCTATCTTTAAAGCTGAAAAGTACTGCATTATATTAGTATTCATAAAGGAATTTGCTTTAAAGCGTTTAGGTCCATAAAATTATATATTCTGTTTCTCATTATTTATATGCCGTTTAACAGAATTAAAAAACTGAGCAAGTAACTTGTTAGAATAGCCTTCCTTAGCATACTGATTGGCCTGTAATAGCATCTCAAACTTGTCTATTCTATGGACGAGTTGAGCAACCTCTGTCGTATTTTGCAAATATTCATGCCATATTTTTTTATATTTTGGACGAACATTAGAAGGTAAACAATCTAAAATATAATTCATGGCTTTTTTTTCTTTTAACATCTTTTGCTTTTTTGAAACTTCGCCTGGCATATAATCTCCTATTATGGATTCCGCAAGATCATGGAGAATCACCATTTTCATGACTCGCTCTGTGTCTAACCGAAGTATATCCGATAAAACCATGCTTACTGCACACATAGAGAATGTATGATCTGCTACAGATTCAGGATTCTGTACTTTAACTTTTGAAATCCA
>DATFPS010000140.1:0-10138 GCA_035264705.1 Nitrososphaeraceae archaeon
AGCAAATCAAACGTTGAAAATCTCTGTAAGTGGCGAAGAAATACCTGCAAGAGGCAAACCAATAACAGACAGTAGTAGAGTTAGGGACGTTATGAGTAAATTTGGTTCCAAGTATGGCGATGTAAGGAAGTATTATCCGAAACCTGATGTGGCCGTTGAGGTCCCACTTTGACAAATCCTGTAGGGAACTGCCTATATCAGATGGCGACCTATTCTTGAATATAACAAAAAGGCTAGAAGCGAACCACCATGCCGCGTTACTGTGATTTGAGAGAAGCCATATCAATGGAGAAGCGATACTTTACATCCGCACTGGACAGTCTCTCGTAAGCCTCGTTGACCTTCTGGATTGAGATGACTTCTACGTCGGCAGTGATGTTATGTTTGCCGCAAAAGTCGAGCATCTCCTGCGTTTCGGCAATACCCCCGATGAGCGAGCCAGAGAGGCTGCGACGCTTCAACAGAAGGCTAAACGCCGAGACGGCATGAGG
The DNA here is from genome assembly GCA_035264705.1 of Nitrososphaeraceae archaeon. GTDB lineage: Archaea > Thermoproteota > Nitrososphaeria > Nitrososphaerales > Nitrososphaeraceae > JAJNBK01. The sequence continues at coordinate 492 of DATFPS010000140.1, forward strand.
CTTGTCCGGTGCGCCGACGAGGGCGATGTTTCCGTCGCGGCGAAGTAATTGTAGGTATGCGTTAATGTCGTGCTCGGCTGAGACCGCGTCGAGGATGAAGTCAAAGCTGCCTTCGTGCTTGCTCATCTGATCGATATTTCGCGAAATAACCACCTCGTCCGCGCCGAGGAGAAGCGCGTCTTCTTTTTTGTTAGGCGAAGTGGTAAAGACTACGACATGGGCTCCAAGCGCATGAGCAAACTTTACCGCCATATGACCCAGCCCGCCGAGACCTACCACACCGACCTTCTTGCCTTTGGTGACACCCCAATGCCGCATGGGCGAGTATGTTGTGATTCCGGCGCATAAGAGAGGCGCGGCTCCAGCGATATTCAGGTTGGAAGGAACGCGTAGGACAAAGTGCTCTTTGACTACAATACTATCGGAATAGCCGCCATAGGTGACGCCTCCAAGGTGCACGTCCGGAGAGTTATAGGTGAGGGTCATGTGCGGGCAGAACTGCTCGAGACCGGCCTGGCACTCGTGGCAGTTACCGTCGGAGTCAACCAAGCAGCCGACTGCAGCAAGGTCGCCGGGCTTGAACTTGGTGACTGCGGAGCCGACCTTGGTCACACGGCCGACGATCTCATGTCCGGGAACGCATGGATAGACAGTGGGTATCCCGCTCCACTCGTTACGGACTTGGTGGAGGTCAGAGTGGCAGATACCGCAGAAAAGGATTTCGATCTGAACGTCGTGTTCGCCCGGATCGCGTCGCGGGATCGTGGTGGGGGCAAGCGGCGATTTCGCACTCGCAGCAGCGTAAGCCTTCGCTTTATACTGACCACGTGATTTAGAGCTAAATTGTGTTGTTGACATGACAGTCTCAGTGTTCTATGATATAAAGGCATTTAGCCAAAGAATCATGTGAAGAACCAGCATTAGTTGTTGGCTGGTTCGACTTTTGATCTTGCATGATGGATCCATGCTCCTTATGTTATTTACGCACATGGTATTTTTTAGAACGAATTGCAGCAGAGTAATGTCAACCTAATGTTGGTGGCAGTAGATCTTCCATCATTTATAGCAATAGTTTGAAATTTAGTTTGTTGTTGTTGACTATTGTTTGCGCCAAAGCTATTTACCTGAAGGTAAATGTGAGGTTGATTGATTTCTGCAGCCATGTTATTTAATACAAATAACAATAAACCACTGCCTATGACAGAAGTAATAATCGGAAACAATGATGATTTAAAGTCTGCCATGACATGGAATACTATAAACGCTATTTTATCTATCTATCCTTCTTCATCAGAAGGATTTTCGGAGTCTATGTGTAGTTTACCCTTTTGTTTTTCAATTGATCCATGTAATCTTCATTGATTTTCCTTAACAGATATTTTGTCTACACTTAATTATTTGTAGCATCTGCATGGTATCTCTCCTTCACCATATCGTTCCCTTAATCTAATATGCTTTATCTTCAAGAGTGTGACTTCATGGTTCCTTGCATCTAATCCCAGAAAAGTGCTAGAGCTGCTTTATTTCGCTTATATGGCTCATATTTTATTATCGAAAGCAGCTCATCACGCTCCCGTAATTCTGTCTCTAAATATGGACTAATACGTTTAGATCTCCTCTCTTATTCTCGCAAAAGCTGGAGTTTCCCAATCTTGCGGTGTTATTACTTCTCCAATTCTTAATCCTTTAGCCTTTACATCTTTCTGATTGTAAACCCATCTAAAAAAGTGCTTTATGCGATGAAGATATCATTCCATGTAGTAATCCATTTTCTATCAGGATCTTCTTCAATATTTTTTATCTTAGTATCTAGAAAAGACGTTATGTGTTCTTTTAGTTGAATATCGAAGAACGTTGTATCTGTATCTAGGAAGTTGGCAAAGGCTATAATTGCTTTTAGGTTATTGTTCTGATGATGACGCTCTGAAGCCCCATTAGACTTCATGCATTGATGAAATTCATTAATTAGAGCAGAGTTTGTTGAGTTTGGTAACGATGCAATTTTGTTTATAGTAGTAGTCAATTTAGTCGGCAATTATGACAATGATCCTCCCTTCAAGAGATTTACCGTATATACCTAGCTGAAGTTTTTGAACCCATGTATATAATGGGCCCAAGGGTGTGTGAATCAAATTTGACATGATTTTAAGGCTCAACTTCTAGTTCTTAATGCGTAGTCTTAGATATCAGAAGTCTAGGTTTGGTGGGGGAATGTAAGAAGACATATTCAACTCAATTTTGCCACCTATATAGTGATATTAAAATTGTAAAGCAGTCTATAATAAGAATAATTATATCTGCATTTGCAATCGAGGTAATGCTGTTAAATGGTTTTCATAAAATATAGAAGATTCTGAAAGCGTGTTTGATGCACGACTTGATATGGTATGGAAAATTAGCTGAAGCACACATATAAAAGAAGGTAACGAAATTCATCCTAATACAAGAAATAACAAGACTGAGATATTAAATCGAACAGCTAACTTTTATCAATAGATGGGAACAAGACAACTATGACGATGACGACAATGCTAACGGACAAACTATTAGAATAAAAGCAAGTGATAGCAAATATCTCAATAATAGATAGTTACATCATAATCATTCCAAGTACCTCTATCTTGTTAAATAGGTTTTGAATAAGTAAGCAATAAGTTAGTGCAGTAGTACAGCAGTTCTTAGTAGTAGCAACATATAATGCGAACACATCTTATTCATATAACTTACACGTTTGTTTTCGTGATATAAAGTGAGATTCTTCCTTACTAACGCTCTCTTATATCTTCACAGTTGTTTGTATGAGTATCACCTTTACTTGAATCAAAATCTACTATCACATCAAGACCATCTCCACAGTCAAAATAATCTGCACCATCTCCACCCTCAAGTAGATCATTTCCATCTTCTGCATACAGTTCATCATTACCATCTCCACCTACCAGAAAGTCATCATCAAATCCTGCGAAAATGATATCATCTCCACTTCCCCCATGGAGTTCATCTGCTCCTTCACCACCTTGTAGACTATCATCTCCACTATCACCGTATAGCATATCACTGCCTGAACGACCCTGAAGTACATCATTAGCAGATTTACCATACATTGTATCCGGCGTATTACATCCAAGCATAAGATCTGGCCCATTAGTACCCTCAGTCCTTAGAATACTACTAGTTCTAAGGATAATACCACCGCCACCAGAACTAGAACATCCTGCTGTTATTACATTATAACCCCATGACTCATTAAGCGGTATTAGTAACGCGAAAAGAAACATTACTGTACAAACTGATACTATTATTCTTCTTGATAATCCCTTTAGCATGTGTATATATACACACTGCTAATTCATCACCTACTTATTAACGTCTATGAATAAGAATTCCGAATAATATTCTAATTATTGTACTGAAAATAATCGGTTATGTTCTTTTGTGCATTGACTAATTGCTATATCGAGTATATTGCAAAAGAAACTAACATATCATTAACCAACTGATCTTCACCTAGAACTTTTTCTGAATTTAAGTAAGCTCTTTAATTTTATCTAACTCTAATACGCCCTCCTAAGGGATATTCTTTGGTTTCTTGTCCTTATAGATATCTCCATTCTTCTTAGTACCTTCGCAAGTTGAATCTGCTTGATCTTCATTGCTGGCACTACTACTATTCCTCCAACTAGCGCTATAGCCAGAGCAAGATCGATTGTCAGCATTATTGTTTCAGATTTTATTATTCAAAGTTTAAATATTCTCTACTATATATGCGTGAATGTAATAATTTTAACGTACAATTTAAACAATAAAACAATTCGTTATAAAATAACAAAGCATACATAAAATATATTACCTCTTTATTAGGTACTATATGGTAGATTAATTCCTTCATGAGGTTTATTTGTGGTGGTAGTGGTGGCGATCATCAGCAACAGCAGCAGCAGCATTTATCCTCTTCAGCATCGTCAGAACAATTATCATTACTGCCAATGTTTCAAACAACTTATGGTGATATTGAAGATAGAAGAATAAAATTAGCTAGAGAAACACAAATAATTACACAAGAAAGAATGATGTAAGAATTCATTATATTGATGATTATTAAATTTGTTCATTATTATAATAATCTACTGCAAGTTCCCAATCCACTTTACCCCTCTTTAATTTGAGTTGCATTACTATTGACATATATGACTACAAGAAACTGCCTCTGCTAATTTGACCATATGTTAATTGTTATTATTATTTCGTTAAAGTTATAATATTCATAGCAAATCCCCTATAAAGATAATATTTCAATACATATCCATAAAATTATATATATTACCTCTTAATATAGTAATGAAATAATAAATATTGAAATTCTAGCAATATTGGCTATATTGTTGGCCTTGGGACTAGTAGCGGCGATAGCCGTAGAGGTTAGTAGTATTGTACAAGAAGCGGAAGCAAAAGGATGTCCCCCGGTACTCCTGCAGGCAATGCAAGTAGAACACGCTGTGTTCATCCATAGTTAGATAAGTCTAGCTAACTCTCCTTTTCTTTTGTTTTTTTATTAATTAGTAATTATTAGTAATAAAATATATTAATGCCTCCATTCCAGTGGTTTGTGACCAAATTTTCTTACTCATATGTTGCTCTTATCTTGTTGATGATATTAAGACAAGTTGGTTACAAAAGCAATATGTATATTGATAAAATTCATTATTATTATCGACTGTGTTCTTGTGTTGAGTGTTGCTTAAGTTCTTCTCTAGAACTGAAAGCTTTGTTACAGAAATCACATCAAAAAGTTAGCAGAAACACCAGGAGTTGATTCGTCTGATTTACTACCACCATCACCTCTTGCAGCAACACCTGAACCATGTATCTCCTCTTTATTTGGCATCCATAGTGAGCACAGACCGTGAGTAGCAATAACGCCGGAGGAGCGACCTAATATATCCATACCTTCATCTGTTAGAATGGCACAATGGTGTGGCTTGACAAAGTACAGGCAATTATAGTAGAAATATCCTTTATGATAATCAGAATCCTTAAACTGCTCCAATTCTATATAACGCGCAGCAACTTTTGTTAATTTCTTTTGTTGTTGTTGTTGTTCTTGTTCTAGATAATGATATATTCGATTGTTACGAAGCTGGCTTAGCAGATGATGTATTGCAAATCGTAATAATTCTGATGGACTTGTTCTTTAATTAAGCTAGCTTGATATTCAAGCGTGTTAGAGTACAAGAAAAGTTCCAACGCCTGACTATTTGGATATTAACGAAGTCATTCGCTCAGGAATGTGGATCTTGTGCTGTACTTTCGATCTTTCTGTTTAATGCTTGTATGTTCTCATCTATGAGAAGTATTTTGTTTAAAACTAGATCGTGGTGTCTTGCATATGACTCTAAATGTGTCAGTATTTCTCCATTCCTTCGTTCAATCTCCTCAATTTGATGCAGAATACAATCTTGCACACGAGAAGTCTTATTCTGTCGGTTATAAACCCACCAGCTTATCACTCCACCGATTGCAGCTCCTGCCGCTAGTCCTATATATGTACTTGAAGTATTTGACATATCCATACAATCTGTGTGATCGAATTCTGTGAAACATACCCATGAATTAAAACCACTTCTTAAAGGGCGATCGGATGTAGCGGAAGCCCTGATGTTATCCAAATCAATATTGTCCGTCTGAGCAAACGTGTTAAGTGCATTAGTCTCTAGAAATGAGAGACACACAATAAATGTAACTACGTAGAACATAGTTAAAATACTGTTTAAGTTATTTGACATGCTGTTTGGGAATCTTGTGCTGCCTTTAAAGTTTAGTAGGTCATTTAATACATTATTACCACTATAATGTATTTGATTTGTTCGCGTCAATGATGAAGGTATTATTTTGTAGCCCGTAGGTTCTGTTTGTTAAATCACTTAGATACCGGCTGTGAAGCAGAATTGGACTGTAAAGTAATTGATTGTGAAGCCGCTGTTCCTAGTTTGAACTTGCTCTTTAGCGTGATAATGATATATTTGATTATTACTAACTTGATTTACTAATGTATTGTTAATCTTTGCAATTCTGATGCACTTTCTTCTTTAATCAATCCAGTTTCATATTCAAGCCTGGTTAGTATAAGAAATGCATTGTAAGCATCTATAGATATTTTTATAGAGAGTACCATTGATAATTTCTTATTGTTCTTTTGATTTGCATTCATTATAATAGAAGTAAATAATATAATGAAAGCTTTAAACTCTTAGGTAGACTGGGTTGATTTAGGTATACAACTTTCGACTCTGTGTACTCAATGAGTGTCAAAATGTGTGGAAATACTTCAGTCGTATGCCATATTGTGGGGAAAAGTATAAAGCTCAGTGAGATGGCATAGAAGATCTCATAGAATTAAAGTATGTATTCTGCTTAGTATATGTATTGTTCTCTGTTAACTTCAAGATCTATAGATTAATCTGTTCTAATGTTTGTTGTTGATTTAAAGATTTTAGAAACACTCATCTAAATTCTAATTCTAAAAGCTACACAATGATTAGCCATTAAAACAGCAGATAGATTAGATGCTTTCTTCAAGGAGATGCTATAGCGTTAAAATGTGTATTGATTAGATGATTAATATATAGGCGTGTGCAATTACTTTCTTTTCTTGAACCACCATCGGTAGGGATTTTCTATAGTGAATAGATTCTAAGTCTGGATGTCATGCGGAATCTTTACTTTGTGTTTCTTCTGCAATTCTTTCTTGTTCTTGTGTGTATACTTCTCCTCTGGTCTTCGGAGGTCTTGGCTCCTTGGACTTGTCTGTTTTAAATTCTTCTGAAATTCTTTCTTGTTCTTGTGTGTATACTTCTCCTCTGGTCTTTGGAGGTCTTGGCTGATCATCATTATTTTCGCTTTCAGATGACATTAGTATATTGTATTCTCCTTATAAGATAAAATACTTTCAGGTGTTCTAGAAGGCTTCATTGACTTTGAGGTTTCTAATAATTCTATAATGCGATATAGAGAGAAACTTCAAGTTTATTATTATGATCAGCAAGCTCCAACCACGATTTGGATGTGCATATGTTTGAATCGTAGATGATAAGTATAAAATCAAAATTTATCAAGATGGCTCTTTACCTTTAGGTCGCAAAAGACAGTGATGTCCTCGATTTACTGCAACTACATTTGATTTTCAACTGTTGACATCGAGTAAAGGCAATTATTGATTAATCATCCTCTTCTTGTCCAGGAACTTTAGAATTAATTAGGTTATTATTTTCAAATCTATTATTAACTGAATCTGAATCTTCAACATCTATTCCAAGTTCAGTAGAATTGATTATTGTATTAGAACTAAATGTATTATCTGATGAACCCGTATTGACGAGTATACCATTTGATGTAGCATTTATGATGGTATTATCATAGACATTATTCTTAGAAGACTCTGCCTTTAAATAAATTCCATTTCCGCAATCTGAGACTGTGTTGTTATAGACTTCATTGTTATGTGATTCTGAAACAAATATGCATAGAGTTTCGTCATGTACATAGTTATTTCTTGCTACTGAATTATACATATTTCTACTAAACATAATACCAGAGCCAAAACTATTGTATACTTCATTATCTTCAATTGTAATATTGTAGCAATCTAATGAACAGATTATACCCATAGTGCCACTATCATGAACAGTATTATTTTGAATTATCATATCATGAGTTGCGGTATGAGGATCAAAACCATACATATAATTGTCATAAACATAATTGTCTTCAAGAATTATACCACCTACACCAGCAGAATAGAAACCAAACCTATTATCGTGTATTTGGTTACCACTTATTATACTTCCATCACCGCCATAGTAATTAAGACCTGATCCGCTACCACCTTCCTCTTGAACGTCATAGCCTAGGTATGCAAGCTCTGAATTGGTAATATCAGTAGTCCCTGTTGCTCCATGTTCAACTCTTATAAACGGTCTAGGTATTTTATCATAAGGAGCGTCTTCACCCTCATCTGGAGGTATTTTCTTAACTTTAAATTTTACATAATCGTTTGCTTCTGGATTCCATGAAGTTATCTTTACTGAATCAATCTTAAGACTACCATGGACCTCTATTCCGTTCGCAGTATTTTCGTCATCAGGAATTATCTTAAGCCACGTAGTATCTGTGGAATTGATATATAATACGGCTCCTTCTGCTACTACAATACCTGCATTTAATAGCCACACTCCATGATCGCCACCACCATCACCAGCAGCAGTTTCTTTATGTAGTATGTTTGCATCTTTTATTTGATTATCAATATCAGTCAGACGTGCCGAATCGCAAGTTATAGTAATTTTCTTATCTGTTGAGTCATAGGTAATACAAGGAGCAGGTGAGCCTATAGCAACAGCATTCGGTTGCTGCCCATAAGATAATGGCAGTAATGCTGATATCGATATTACTACTATTGCTACAACGACAAGCATAGGAACAGATATGAATAATCCAACTGTCGGTAATAGTGCTAATCTTCTTTTCTTAGACCCTCTATCACTGATGAATTTCAATAGACTCGAATTATATACATTGTAATTAATGTTATCGGTGATTTATCCAAATTGTATCAGTGATTAACATATTTCATCTAGATTAATAGTGAACCGAGAGAAAAATAATTAATGCAATTTTAAAAGCGCTATATATATAGCCGAGAACAACTGATTATATTCCCACAGATATACATCTATGAGTTACCTACAGCCATCACACCAATGTGGAACCGTATTGTTTATTGTCCATTTTGCAATTGGATGGCTACGCTAAAACCAACTAAAACAAATAAGTTAATGTTAAGATGTAATAACTGCACTCTCTTGATATTTGCAAATGCAAATCTATCACAACAAATGTTATTGATGTTACCAAACTATCAATTTAGTCATCATCATTCTTCCTATTAGAAGAAGCAAGTGCTAGCCATATCTTATTCTTAGTGTCTTCTTCTTTCAATTTCAACTTCTTTTAGAGTGATCTGGATATAAGGATCTATCTATCAACTTGATGTATTTATCAAACTCATTGATTAGAGCAGAATTTGTTGGGTTAGGCACAACATAATTTTACTTATAGTAGTAGTCAGTTTACTAGGCAATCACACTAATCCTCCTTTCAAGAGATTTACGGTATAATACCTGGCTGAAGTATTGAACCCATGTATATAATGGGCCCAAGGATCTCCGTGACAATATAGGTTCTATAATAGGATTCTAAATTATGTTAATAACGCTACAATTAAAGCTTTCTACTTACTCTTTTACCATTAGAAATCAGATCATAGCAGAATAAGAAGAGTATTTGTTATTGATTGCTCTTTATAATATAATAATTTGTTAAGGACAAGATTGGCACAAGTTCGACGGGATTATATCGAATGTGGTAAAGGAGTTCATCTACTTTAATATTCAAAATTGAAAACTAACTCCTTTAAGACTCATAGCGCTGCCCGTGTTCTCAGAGGATCTTTACATCCTCCTGGTTATTGTCAACATACACTAGAATAATGCATTGAAACGTTCATCATTTCTTATATTTACAAAGCACCATCCTCTTTTATCAGTCGAAAGAATTGTTTTCCTCCAATTCCAACTGCCTCCTTTAGGTCT
>DATFPS010000141.1:0-6079 GCA_035264705.1 Nitrososphaeraceae archaeon
TCGTAACTTGGGATTCTTTTGGTATAGAATCCAAAACTGTCTTCGCAATTGCTCCTTCATTACTAATTGTCACTCTTGTGCTTGAATAATTATCCTTTTCTTTGCCTTTGGTCTTTTCAGATTCGCTCTTGGCAGCTTTCCCTGGTTTTAAATCTTGATTATCCTTCTGTATAAATTCATTTCTTAAATTTTCTTTTTTTTCCACCTTTGTTCTTCATCCAGCCCTCCAGCAATTTTATGCCTCAGCTTGCAAACAATTCACACGCTTATGAGGAATAAAAAATCATAGATTACACTGGAAATAAGCCACTATATATTGAAAGCAGTCCATTAATATATTTTTATGTAATCTTTTTTAGGATTTCGATGTGTAATGATTCGTAATACTTTAATTAAAATATGACATTAGATAAAGCAGCAAAATAATAGATAAATTCTAAAGCTGTACTTCATCTAGTTTTCAATACAATGTAAGCATTGCATAAGCTTAAGTCTAAGAACGCTATTTGTGTTTATTATATTTCACTTTCTCAAATGAAATACATTCAATAGGATTAAACTGCGTTTATTTTAAGGATGCTCGTATTTATTGTATCACTTTTTCAATTTCTGACTCGAATTTCAATCTATTTTCTAATTAATTCCTTTCCATATCACAAAAGATGACAGAGAATCTGAATCATGTAGATATATATTTAGAGAAATATGAATTAGCCTAAGATTTTAATTAGGATGTTATATTTGAAAAGATATGCAAGGAGTTCAAAAACTAAAATGTACCTCTTGTGGCACGATGTTTATGTCCGAAACTGACACTACCACATGTCCAACATGTTCTGAAAATCATAGTCATTCACATGAAGACATGGGCGGATGCGGTTGTGGACATAGCCACTAATACCTTTTTTTATTTGAGATATCTTGCTTACAGAAGAAGAGTTCGGATTTAAGGACTTTCTAAAAAATAGGGGAGCAGGAAAGTTATTATTCGAAGAATATTAATGAGCCTTGACCTGTATTTTGGAAGTCGTTGAATATATGACCAATATATATGGCTAATTAATTATTCGTTCGTGTTCGTAACAGCGATATTGAAGATAATGACGACTTTATTTTCAGATTCTTTAAATCTGCTGTTTTAGATCGCTCAGGCAATGTTGAATGAGCAAGATTAGATTTAAAAAATTATTATGATCTGTTGCTGGATATTAGCTTGGGTGTTGTTAGAGTAAATGTTATGTTTGGGTTACTGCAAACTTGATTTATTATATAACTTTTTGTAAATTTTAAAAGGTCGGAGGAAGAATGTCTTTTAATCAATTCAGCTTGGTATTAAGCTTGGTTGGCATGAGATAATATCATAATCGCTTATTATTAACATTGTATAGAGAACCTTGGATAGTTTTATCATATGATATTTACTATTGAAATCCATCGTTAGTCAATACTGTATCGTATCATAAGCTGTATGGTTTGGTAGACAACCCTTGACGGGAGGTGCAAAAGAGTGCAAAAGTGTGCAGCAAAACATGTGAAAGAGTGCAAAAGTGTGCAGCAATACCCGCGGTATATTTACTGATGTTATATAATAAAATTAGATTGTCTGTATATCTGACTAACTATCATGTGATAGTAACTAAGATTTTTCTGTTTTGCTAATGGATAGTATAACCACCTGAAGGAAAAGCCTTGTATTCCTGTTTTCTTCTGCCTAAGGGGATATCATAGATAAAATTGAGCCCTGCGGTCTTTCGTATATTGACACATATTCAAAAAAATCAAAATGTTACACTAATGTATCGAATCAAAAATTCATATTCAGTTATTCTATTTTCTCCTTACTACAGATTAGAAACTGCTAGAATGATTTTTTTATACGGGCTGATTGAATTTATAATATATATGGTAATGCTATTACCACAAAGACAATTGCAATCATAGCAAATGTTATTAAGTTGTTAATAGCTATTCCTGTTTCTTCCTTTGTTCTGCTTGCAATTAAAGAACCATACCACTGACCGCCATCTAATGGTCCAATTGGCAGGGCATTAAATATTGCGACATTGAAATTGATGAACCATAGCCAAAATAACATATTAGCGACAAGAGGATAAGATGATCCAAAAATACTGGAATCATATTTATTAGCCATTAAATCAGAATAGGGAACAAATGCCTCTGCTAAAGTAGGCGGAGGAAGCAAACTCAGCGGATTTGTACTAAACAAGCTTCTGTATCTATCCAATACTGTTTTTGGGTCAGGAGTTTCATTGTTTAGAGTTACACCTAAAATTCCTTTATTATTATCAACTGAAATTGGCAAGGATACATAACCTCTATTATAATCTCTTTTTTTGCCGTTATCCATATCATACCATGTTATCTCTATTGTCTTTCCAAGATTAGATTCAAGTATTCTTCTTAGATCTTCAATACTTTTGATAGTCTGACCTGATATAGTCTGTATAACTGATCCTTCAGTTAAACCCATCTTCTCTGCAAGTGAGCCTTGATTTACTCCAATAATTGATACTCCTAATTCCTGTGCGCTAGAAATTGGTAGAGGAGATAGCGTAGAAATTACGAGGTAGAGACCAAAAAGAGAAATGCCCGCAAGTATCATATTAGTTAGGGCTCCTGCGGTCAAAATTGCGCTTTTGTGTTTTAGAGGCGTTTTTTCCAATTCATTTCGCTCAATATTCACAAATGCTCCTATAGGAATTATAAAAAATAAAACGATTCCTGTAGACTCTAACTTAACATTATAAACTCTAGCTACTATGCCATGTCCTGCTTCATGGATAACAATAGTAATAATAAGAGATATCAAGGCATAATGCCAAGGAAGAAATGGATTTAAGCCTGGTATAAGAAAAATAGAGCGTGGCCCTAAGTCTCTACTAGCTTCTCTGGCAGGTTCATTTGAAATTACTGTCATCAATCCTCCTATTACTAGGACTATCGCTAACGCGGTGATAAAAGGCATAAGATATCTATTGGATTTCGCATAAAATTTGGCAGCATTAGTTCTAGCTACCCAGTCAAAAAACTTAAGACCAAAAGGTGTGTGGATCAAAATTAAGTATGGTATAAATTTGAATACGTACTTCGCTTCCACACGAATTTTATTCTGCTGTTCCAAGCAACTAACCTAGGTAACAACGCTATTTAAATTAATTCGTCCCAGTGTTATAACACTAAAAATGTTATTTCTAAACTCATTGGCTGCATATGCCTATCTGATATATGTGATTTGTATATGCGCTATTAGATTAGATTTTCTATTAGGACCTACTACATTCATGGTTAATTTTTTTAATAGATCATACTATTATACTTCATTAATAAGAACTATTCAATGGTTGATCATGAGATGTACCCAACAAGCGATGCCAAAAAGAGAATATCAGAGCCACCACTGAATATGTTATTTAATCTATCTCTTCTTGCAAAGAAAGATGTATGGGATATTGATATTCCGATGCTTCTCCAAATGCTGCTAAGTATTATCAATAATACTGGGAAGAGAGACCTGAGAGTTTGTGGTATTGCTGTGTTGTCGTCATCCATGATACATCGCCTAAAAGTTGAGAGTATTTTTAGACTAGAAAAAATAGCTATGCACAGAAAAGCAGTAGAAGATTCTCAGTCTTTAGAAGATATACCACAACTTCATCCTATTGAGATTCCATATAGAATAGAATCAACATATCCCGTGTCATTAGAAGATTTACTGCATGTTTTAGAAAATATGATTTTTGAACTTGCTAATCCGAGACCAAAAAAGAAGCAAATTGAACTCGAGCCTGTCCAGACATTCAATTTCGATCAGTACCTCTTAAAATTCGAACAGATATTACAAGAGTATCAGAACATGATTCTAGATATCGTTAGAGCTGATGGTATTGCTATGTTTAGGACACTTGTCAAAAACATGGAACCAATAGATGTTGTTCGATGCTTTATTGCGATACTTTATTTGGCTATGGAAGAAAAGATAAACTTAGAGTCAATTGAGGAGCCAGAAGATATAAAATTAACAATAAAATCTTAACGGAAATAATAAATCAATCATATAGTGGAACTTATCTGATTGCGCCAATCTTTACCCGATGAGGAAATTACCGCAAGAATTGAGGCAGCACTTTATTCTGCAGGAAGACCGTTATCTATAGATGAACTTGTAGGATCATCTGGAACAAATTCGAAGGAAAAGATACGTAGAATTGTTAATGATTTGATTAGAAAAACAGACTCTGTGTTTAAGGCCATTGAGATCACTGAATTAGAAGGAGGAACTTTTGTCTTTCAGCTAAAACCAATTTATACTCCATTAATTAGAAGATTTGCACAACAGCCTATAATTTCGTCGTCGGCCCTTAAGACACTGTCTTATATTGCATATGAACAACCAGTCACTTCAAAACGTCTTGTTCAGATCAGAGGCAGCCAAGTTTATAATCATCTTAAAGAATTACAGCATATCTCCTTTATTGAACATGAAAAACTTGGGAGATTAAAGGTATATAGAACAACAAAGAAATTTCAGGATTATTTTGGAGTGACTGACATAAACTCTATTAAGAATAATCTAGTATTAACGAGAAACAGACCAATATAATGCTATACTTGTCAACAGAAAAAACTTAATTAGAGTGAGCTGTTAGGAGTTCCAAGTATGAGAAAGTCAGTTGAAAATTTGGCGGGGCGTAAATTATCCGGTGGCAGAAAGGTCGCCTTGCGGGGAAGAAGAAAGTACGAAATAGATAGATATCCAAATGAAGCGACCATCGGACCAATAGATATTGTTTCAAGAAAGGTACGTGGTAGGAATACTAAAGCAGCTTTTAAAACCATTGACTTTGCAAATATCACTGATCCTGCTTCGAATAAGACAATTAAGGCTAAAATACTTCGCGTTACCAAGAATACTGCCAATAAGGATTACGAGAGACGTGGAGTTCTAAGCAAGGGAGCAGTATTAGAAACCGAATCAGGCCCTGCAAGAGTTTTGTCAAGACCAGGACAGCATGGTACAGTAAATGCAATTGCTATTAAATAATAGCTAATTTCCTTGATTGCAGATCCAGAAAAACTAACATAATTGTTGAATTCTTTATTATAGAGATCAACAGCAGGAAGTTTAAATCCAATACATGACACTAGTTCGGTTTTCTGTACTGCTTTGTTGACGAAATCACAAAAATGAGCTCTTCATCATATCAGGTCATTCTATAAAATATCATGGTCGTGAAAGAGGCAAAAGTGCCAGTCCAAAAAGGTATCACAGCCACATTCATATGAAATTGGTAGATTCTTTTCATAGTCATAATATGATATATTTCGTCTATACTGCGCTCACATTTTTCATTGAAATATTCTAAACTACTGTGTTGCTAGTTAGTTTGCAGGTAGACTATGTATTGAAGAACAAATCTATTGGGTTTTCGTAATAAAGATACTTGAAATAAGAACGTTTTATATATGAAAGAAAACTCTTCTTGCTTATTTTCTTTAGCTATTGTTGATATGCTTCTTGTTTTTTGTATATTGCAAGAACAGGATAGAGGTCGATATATTGAGATAGGTATAACGTATTAACAATAGGACTCATTATTTATTGATAAACAACTTCTAACAAGTAAATGCTATTTTTTGTTGGTAATTATAAGCAAATATTGGTTTTAAGCTGTTGTTTGACGGATACCTTGTATCTATTAACAATGGAGTAGAAAAATGTAACAGAATATTTAATATAATTAGTGGCAGATACATTCTACCTAACATACAGTAACGCAAGCTATAACTGAAAATGATTTGAATAACGCTCAGATACTACGCACTAATAAAAAAATTCCTCCAAATATGCAGATCTCGAAGACAAAAAAATTTATGTAGGCAACGTAGTTATCGCTCTACTAATAGTATTCATTGTTCGCTAGAAGTCATTAAATTAATATTAATCTTAAATTGTATAGCCTTAGTTGAAAGATTACGATCATGTTATTTTATGGCTTGACTATTTTAACAAAAATCTGTCTAGGAGTAAAGGTCGTAAAGTAAAACGTGATAAATCAGT
>DATFPS010000142.1:0-11260 GCA_035264705.1 Nitrososphaeraceae archaeon
GAATTCTCAAATGGTTTTAATAGTTTAGCAAATCCTGACTTTGTAAAATCATTAAAACTCCATTTCATTGTAATGTGTATATCAGTAACAATGTAGATAATATTAGTTAATGTATCTAACATTGAATAGATCTTAAATAACTATTAGAAAGCTTATACTTTTTGAAAGTATATTTATCTCTGATCGCTGTTTTGGTTTTAGATCGTATCATATATATGACTATTCTATGTGCCATATAACAATCAGTTATCAATGAACTTAATCTGAAGGCAGAAAGAGGAAATTATGGTAGCCAACTCCTTTGACTAGTCTTGTAGATTATAATAATTCTACACTACTATACGCTTAATTAACCTGCTGATTCTTCTCTACCTACCAACCTATTTTATAGTTAACCAACTCTATTTTTGGTTTACCAACGTTAAACTATTGTTTTCATATCTTTATTCATTGAAAAAATTTTATTAGTCTATTCCCTCATCATGTATTAATCAATAACAGAAGTCTCTGGTTATAATTCTTCTTGAGCTTGAGCTTCATGGGTCTTTGCGGTATCCTCTACTAATGATGAATTATTCTGGACAGCCAAAAGATTATTCTCTTCTGTATTTGGGTTAGTGGCGGCACTTGTTGTTCTTGTCTTTGTCGCTCTGGAAACTTTCTTTTGACGTGCTGTTTGGCTTGTCTTCTTTGCATTTCTCTTCTTTTTTATATTAGCCTTAGATTTCTTAGTGGCCTTAGTCTGTTTTCCATTTTTTCTTTTCTTCGATTTGATTTTACCTACCATATATATTAGCAATATTTAACTACTTATTCTTATATTAATCGGAAAAATATAAAATATTACCTAATCGGTAAATGTTAATGCGAACACATTAACTAATTTACATGTCACTAAAGATACAAATTGTTAAAATAAAATTATCAGGAATTTAATGTTAAAGGTGGAAGAAGACTTAATGTAGAGATTCTGAATCTTGTTGTTATATATCTTATCAAATACTTTCTATTACTTTCGATATTATTTCCTGATATGATGTTGACAATGATTCAAGGTAAACACAAAGATATCTATCATTCCTGTTTGTTAATGATGTAGTAGCTAGCTTTGCATTATCAAACTCTGTCAATTTAAAATGAACCTTGCCTGGCTCTGAATCGAAATTTCTTCCTTTTATTGCAGGAGCCAAATAGGATAAAAAGAAAGAATTACTTTTTTGTGTATTTATAGAATCTGACTTAACCAAAGGACCTTGTATATTTTTTCTGTATTCTCCCATAAGTAATTTTCCGTTACTATCTACTATGCCTGCAAATTTCACATCTTTACTTACACATAATACAGTCAAACATATTTCATGGAGAAAATCGCGTTCTTCCATTGATTAAGTCAATTTTGATTTAATAATACCAAATAATAACTATTCGATCAAATAAAATTGTAAGCAATTAAATTTTAAAAGGCGTCATTTAAAAAGACGATCGAAACTAGAAAGGTTACATCAATCATATCTAGATAGAAGAAGAAGTGGTATGGTGAGTCATAATGCTAGAAAGATGATAATAGTAATAACAATAATTTCCAACTACTTATCTATCCTATATTTCTTGCTTCAAACTATCTAATGACGTAATCTAATAACATAATATTGTGATTTTAGTTGCTATGGGCGACTTTGTTTGTTCCATTTGAATTGCTAACTATTATTAAAGAGCAATAAATAAAACTCCTATAACCGCATAAATATAGCACTTATATCAAAGATTTACAATAGGTTATAATCTATTATTGCTTCTTTTTGTCTATTCTAAGCCTTTCCTTATCTTTTTTATTAGTAGGTGTTGTCCTCAATTGCATTCCACAGCATGGGCAAAATATACCATCATGATATAAGTAAATCTCGCATCTTCTACAATATTTTTTGCCTATACAATAATTACTTTCACCAACATATATTTTTGAATAAATTCTTTCACAGATATTACGACAAACCATAATGGAAACAGTTACACATACAAAACTTTGTTTATAATAGTTAGAACACCAATCAGAGAGGGAGTGACGTAAGATTTAGACACTACAGATTTTTAGTATAGATATCATTACTATTAAATAATCAATATTATTAGTTAAATAATATTTTTAAACTCGAAGATCCAGAATTGTTTTGGGGATGGCAGTAGAAGTAGTAGATAAAAAGATGGAGATCCCTAATACTGGTTGTTGCCATACGCATCAGTGTAAAGAATGCGGCTGTCTTTGTCAATGCGACTGTGTTCTCATGAGGCAGATCTTTACTATAAGCAAGTGCCAATGGTGTAGAGAGAATAGTTATGTAAAATGGTATATAAAGCCTGAATTTCAGAGTATGAGATACTATCAGAAAATGTACCGATATTTTGGTTGCTTGTAGTAGCATCAACAGCTGCTCCAAATATAGACTGGATTGTAATAGCCCATCCTTATCAACAATATGCTTCTATTGCGCATTAACTATTATCAGGAGCAAATGAATGAAGGAGGCACATCACCACCCCTCCTCACTCTTACCATCACTACCAGATTCACCAGTACAAGAATATAATGGACTTAAAGAAGAAAGATTATTGGATTTGACTTTTGTAAATTACAATAAATATTGTCTTGCGCAGTATTACACAATAGTATTTTCTAATTAGACGTAGGCAAGTCCAGTTATTCAATAGATATAAAAATATTGCATTTATGATATTTACTATAGAGAAATTCTTGTAGTTATATTTATTTATATTGGTAATTCTATTTGAAAACCTTATATTATGATAACATGATAGCAAATCATGAAACGTGTGGAGGCTATTATCGGTAGTGAAAAGGTTTTGGATGTTAACGAGGCACTGAAGAAAGTTGGAGTAAGTGGATGCACTATTCTTGATGCAAAGGGCAGAGGCAAGGGAGAAAAACCAATGATAGAAAGTGGCAGAGGAACCGGAAGATTTGCCTCAGAATTTTCAGTCAGATCTAATATTGTAACAATAGTTGATGACTCAGAAGTAGACAAGGTCATTAACACAATACTTGATACTGTAAGTACTGGTTCTACCGGCGACGGCAAGATTTTCATTTCATCAATCAGCGAAGCGATTGATATAGGCACTAAGAAACGTGGTGAAGTTGCTGTCCTATAAAATAAAATAAATAATAAAATAAATAATAAAAACAGATACGATCTATCTTTTATTATAGTTTGTAAAGAACTTTTTTGTCTCTCCTAGCATTAGTACCTCTGCTGCTGCAATTTTAACAACTATTGGTAGATCACATACAACCTTTCCAATAGATAAGCAATGGCGTTGGGGCAATGTTCTGACTATCGATCTAACAGTATCATTATCTGCTAAAGACACTTTAGATATCTTCTCCAAGTCTGCATCATTTGTAAAATTGAACAGAAATATGTTATCTACTTGTCGATAAATTCCATCGCCAATAGCGTCTGGCTGATTTGTGATAAATGTTGTATAGATTCCAAAGTGTCTCATCCTGGTGACAATATCTTCCCAGTATGTGTCTCTGACATAGAGATGAGCTTCTTCGGCAAATAGAAAGATAGGAGGAATTGATATCTTCTCCAGTAATTCAACCAGTTTAGTCAATATTAGTTCTACAATCATTCTTCTTACAACAGGTGCTGCCTTTCCCATGTTAACTATCATTGCTGCACCTTTACGGTTTCTTTCAATTACATTTTCAAATCTCAGATCATCGCCATCGCTATTATTAGAAAATAATCGAGAGCTATGAATTACATGATATCTTGAAATAAGTGCATCTCTTATCAGTTCGTTAATATTCCAAGTATTTATTGCATTGCCCAAAGCTTCAATTCTTAATGTCTGTTTATTTTCAAGCGAATCCCATATTCTAAAGAATTCACGTAAGGATGCAGATGGAGTATCAAGTGCATTTCTTAACATACTAGACATAGCTGTCTTGCCACAGTAATCAAGCGAGAATTTGAGCCCATTTCCAGGTTCCAGTATCATTATTTGATCCTTAATTGAGGAAGGTGTTCCATCATGGTTCCAGGCTAGACCTCCATATTCATTGTTAAGATCAAATACAATTACAAATGCTCCATGTTGGACTAGCGTTTTAACTAGCATCTTGGAAAGATGTGATTTGCCTGATTCTTTTTTCCCAGTAATAATATTTAATCTGCCATCTAGGTCCTCTGCATAGATCTCAAATTCTTCATTTTCTGCCCCAGCATCACCAATCGAAATAGGAAATATTCCTGTCCTTCCAAGAAAGGAGCATAGTTCAGAAATTTTTAACCGTCTTATTTTAGAATATACCCTTGAGGGAAGCCATGTAACATCACTTGATAATTTACTTGATGAATCTATGGTAGCTCTTATTTTAGTGTGAAACAGTCTTGCATCTCTAATCATTTTTGATAGACTTCCAATATTGAGAGGATCGTGTAAATTTTCCATACTAGAAGCAGTTACTACCTCATCCTTAACAATATCTTCTATCAGAGATTGCGAGGAAAGATATTCTTCATCATAGATCTGGACAATCATCTTTCTCTTTGAGTTTTCATCTTCAATCAACAAATAATCGCCCTTGCTAGCTGTATCTGTTTGCATCGCTATCATAATCAGTTCGCTACCACTTTTTGATAGAATTTTCATATTGGTATTGATCCAAGCAGAGTCCTACGGATATCTTCTGATGCAAGTTCTACCACATCATAGTTATTCAATACATGGCTTCTAAGACATGATATCTCGGTGCTAGTAAAGGTCGAAATGTGATGAGCAAGTCGCAATGTTTCAGGGTATCCTCCTGCAATTGAATCATTTCCAAGTAACCTCCCAAGGGTTTCTTCTATGTTACCATTATTTGTAACAACATCTGCACGTAGTACATGACTATTGTTGTTTCCAAACTTTACAAGAAGGTTGTTACCTATAGTATTTCGAATTAAGCTTTTGATAATCATCTCTATATCCATATATGCTGGACTGCGGATCTTTGTGAGAGGACTAGAAATGCTATCCAGAATTCTAATTTTAGTATTTTTGCTTATTCCTACTATCGAATTTTTATTGAGTAAGCAATTCTCTGCTACTTTGGCAATACTCTGACTCTTGTTCTCAAACAGAGATGATTTTAACGAGCCATCTATAAGGATTATAGATTTTGTAAAATGACTTGAAAGTTCCATCTGGATTGCTCTCTCAACTCGTATTCTAATTAATCGTTTTGCAGAATCACTGTCAAATAAGACAAGCTTTGTTAATCTGTGATCAAGCTCTGATTGCTTAATAGTTTCCTCACTCAAATAAAACAATATCGGCCCAATTTTAAAATGCATTAACGCACGTTCACTGACTGATATTGCTATTCCACTTTTTACAGCATAAAGAACACCATCCTCAGTTTCTGCAATTTGGATGCTGCTAGAGTCAAGTGCAGCAACCATTGTATTCTCTTTAATTGGTTGAATAGTTGTTATTGTTTCTGCACAATAAGGATTAGGTCTTTTACCCCAGCCTTCTATTGGAACAAGATTTTTCTCGTCAACACTGAAAATAATTTTTTTTCCTTTGAGTGTTTTATGAAGATCACTTGGTAGACAATGTCCTAGTGTGGGATAAAACATATAGCTGAACTCTGTAAAATTTATGCCGGTTGGAATATTCAATTGTGTGGCCATGTTGCTCAACAATAAAATAACTTCCATGTTTATTAATGTTGTGCAACATGAACAATATGGGCAACAACAAGTTTATGTGATCAAAATGCCACCGATAGATGATTGCATGAGTAAACAACCTCAATCTTCCTCCGAAGAAGTCAAAATAAGATTAAAACATCGGGATTGGGAGGTTGAAATAACTTGTCTTGAAAACAAAGTCAAACAGGTAGTAGAGCATGTTCTTTCTGGTATCGATAATTCTTATACTAATATTGATCCTACTTTGAATAATCAGCTTACAGAAGTAAGAAAAGAGATTGACTCTCTAAAATTGCAAATCAGTTCAGGCAATATTAATCAAATACAGGCAATAAATACTACTGAGTTACAACGCAAGGTTATACCAAAGGGAGGAACAACATGTAGAGGATTACTTGAAATACTACTGTATGAAGGATATTTTGGAACAGAAAAACATTTAGGCGAAGTTCATGAAGAACTCTCCAGACGTGGATACAATTATGACAGAACTGCTGTGTCACATTCACTTACGGATATGGTAAGGGAAAGTATTTTAACTAGACTTGGAACAATGAGAAATTATCAATATATTCAGAAGAGGCCGCCTTCTGAATCGTTATTCTGATTATGATGATGATGATGATGATGATGAGGGTAGAGAGGGTTTTGTCTTTCTGGCGATTGTAGATGCCAACCAGTGAATACCAGAGGTAGTGATTCTATAAATGACAGATTCACTTCCATCCCTTGTGCTCTCTCTTACTACGTGTCCTGCTTTTACCAATTCAGATAGCCGTGAGCTAACAGATTTTGGATTGAGTGATGTTACAGATTGAATTTCGGATATCTGCATTCCATCATCTGACAATTTGCCAAGGTCCTTTGCAATTTTTGAGGCTACCAACTGTAATCCAACCATCTCTTTATCAGATAACTTTTTCGTACTATATTCTACTGTCTCCGGGATTACTCTGGGGCCTTCTGGAGTAATTTTGATTAAATTTGAATATGTATCTATGAGATCAGTTACTGCATAATTTAATGAAATTTTCTTTGCCAAATCGATTGCTGGAACTTGTTTTGTTAGAAAAGTAATGACAGAACTAAGAACTGATTCAGCAGAGCCGTTGAACTGCACCTTTATATCACCTAAGCTTACTGTGACGTTAACACGTGAGTCATGATTGTTGTTAGTGTTATTTTCAGCCATCATTACCACATCCCATGATGAAATCCTTTTTCATCTGTCTCTCCCTGTCCGTCACATACAAATGCAGCCCTAGAAGTATATATACACATTCTTATTTGATAAAAAAATGTACATATAACTTTGGAGAAAATTCTCTTGTTACTGACTTTATCATAATAGTAGTTTGTAGTTTGATTCCTCCACATATCACCAAAATAATACCTAATCTAGAGAAACAAAATGATTATCTGTATATTAAATATATTCTATAATATGATGTTAAACTAACAATACAAAAATTTATCTAATTATGCTTTAATTATCATTATCCATAATAATTTTATTTTCTTTTGGTTTTGTCATAAAAGTTGCTATTTTATTATAGGATTTTGATTTTTCTTGGATTTCATTTTTGCATATCCTCCATACTTTTCATTTTATTCCATTATAAGAAGCCATGATTTTAAAATAAAGAAATAATAAGATGCTATCATGACAATAGGCAATAATAAGGTTGGCTAAAATGAGGCTAAAATGAAGGAGTCATTCCAATCCATCCTAGCCGACGGAAATACCAAATCATTAATAATGCAGAGAGTGTGGACATTATCAATACAACAATCAAAGTTGTATATGGACCAAAGAAGTTCCAAGAGTCTGTTTCATCCCCTGGTAAATTGACATTCATTCCATAAAAAGAGCCTATTACTGTGGCAGGAATTGATAAAGTAAAGAGAATTGTAAGAACTGCAAGTATTTTGTTAGTCTTTTCGGTGCTAAGCATATAATCTGTATCTTTATAAATTTCTATAGTCTCTTTAGATTCTTCTAAAGCTTCTAATACCTTATCTATATGATCCTTTACGTCATCAAAGTAAAGTGTAAGATCTTCCTCCGAGAACTTCTGTATGTCCTTGGCCATCTCCAATACAATTCTTTTTAGTGGAATGACAACGCGTCTGAGTGTTGTTATTTCTCTTCTTAAAAGAGAAATCTCCTTTGCAACTGCTATTTTATCATCAAATACAGCATCCTCTATATCATCCAGATTGCCTACTACTTTCATCAATATATGTAGAAGATCATCCACCAATACATCGATTATGCTATGAAGCAGATATCCGGATGACCTTCCCATTAGAACTTGCCTCTGCTCATGACTTTTCTTGCAGATTTGAAACATCTCTATTAGTGGCCTAAGATCTCCTTGATGCACAGTAACCAAATAATTCATTCCTGCAAATATTGATAATTGGCTAAATCTGGGTATCCCTTTTTCTTTCTGTGAAGTTGGAAAATGTAGTATAATAAATATATGATCTTCATATCTGTCTATCTTTGTAATCTGGATTTTGGAAAGACAATCCTCAAGATTTAGCTCATTAAAAGAAAATTTTTGCCCAAGCATCTCTATTTTATTACGAGTAGGTTTTTCGATGTCTATCCACAAATTCCCATTATTGTTTATTTTTTCTACATGATCTTGGATAGCAGCTTCTTCCATTTTGATACATTCTTCGATAGACATTTCTACCATTAGAAGCTTGCCCTTATTTTTGACAATATGAAGACACATATCCTCAATATTCATAGATCTAAATGATAGACAACTATAATCTACATTTCAATTACTGATTCACAATAACATAAAACAATATGGGGAAGATATAATTTCGTTTTGCATATTTTCTCGACTACATAATTATTACAAATTTAAGGTACTCAAAGTTATGTTACCTATACCAAGATCCTTAACTATGTTCTAAAATTATCATAATCCCATTCTGTAGATTTATCAATAAGTTAAACATACAAAAGACTATGTCGTCTTATTCGCATTGATATCTGTAATATTGTCTGTTAAATTCCTAAGAGAAGGAGGAGTTAGGTCATTTGGATCTGCGATTGTTTGAGCTGGAAGATCATACCTTTCTCTCAGCATCCTTTGCTGTTCTGCTAAAATGTCTCTTGAAAAAGTTGGTCCTATATGACCAAACCACATCCATAGAATTATAACTGCGGCTAGAGATAGCCCCATAACCAATAGCGTCCAGCCTACACTAACAAGATTATGATTTTCACGCAAGCCTTGCTCTTTTTCATGATGTGCACACATAATATACAACAATATTAAATAATGATTGCTTTTAAAAATATTCCCTTTTTTTATATATGTTATTAGTTAAATTAAAACAAATAAACTTTATAGGCAGAGATAAATTATAAATCACTATTAATATATATTGATAACTGTATATATATTTATATATATATATTTTATAATAATTACGGTAAAAGAAATTATTGGGAGATTTCCTAGGTATATGTTGTTACTTTAAATAACAATATTTAAAATAATATCATAGAGTTTATGTAAGAATTTTTTGCAAAAAAGTTGTTTGTTATTTTATTCGGCTTATTTTCTTAACTCTGTTGAGTTAAACTGAGTTTGATTATCCATAACGATACCAGCTTGATTTGTCATTGTTCGCGACTGTTGACCGTAGCTGTTAATACTCGAAATGACTGTCAGATATGCAGATAGGAAATTGAAATCAATCTATAAACTATTTTGTTCCACTACACTCACCATATTATTCTATGCCAATAAAAACATCGGTTTTTATTATTCAAAGTCAGATTAGGTACTTTTTCCTTATGCCTTAAAATGTTAGATGAAGCGTATCTATAAAAAGACACTGCTCCCAATAGTGGATTTTATGTTCTCAAATTATGCATAATACAAAGATCCTTTTTAAATGCATCTAACTCGATAGGAACGGTAATATCAATTGAGTCTTTTAATGAAAGTGGCTTTCCAGTTTCCTTTGAAATAGTTTGTTTTTTCTTATTCCATACCTGCGAATTAAACTCGATAATATATTGAGTATACTTTCTCATCTCCAAGTGGTATTTTTGCACTTGGGGCAGACGTTGCAGATGAATGCTTTGCGTACTATATATCTTTGTCCAGAGATCTTCTGTGATAAATGGACATAGAGGTGCGAGTAATTTTAAAATTGTTGATAGACATTTGTGCAAAGTAAATATAGCAGATTTCTGACCTGCTGAATCATTTATATCATATACGCGACCTTTTACCATTTCTACATAATGGGAAGCAAATAGACTCCAGGTAAATTCTCTAATCGCATTGGCTGGAATAAAGAAGTTAAAGTCCTCATAGCCTTTTTCGCATTCTTCAACCAAATTTGACAATTCTGCAAGAATCCATTTATCTGAGGCAGAAAGCTCATGTGGAGCTTCTGAAATAAAATCAAATGATGAGAGAAATCTACCCAAGTTCCACAGTTTAGAAAGAAACTTTTGTGAACTTAAGATTCTCTGTTCTGAACATCGAAAATCATGACCCAAATTAGCTTCGATTGCAGACCAAAATCTGAAAGTATCTGCACCATAGCGATGAATGATAGGAAAAGGATCAATCACATTTCCTTTACTCTTGCTCATCTTTTCGCCTTTTTCATCAACTCCGTATCCCATAATCCAAGCATCCGACCATGCAAGTTGGCTCGTCAACTGGTAACAGCGCAGCATTGTGTAATAAAGCCATGTTCTTACAATATCTTTTGCTTGGGGTCTTATTTCTGTTGGATAGCTGTGTTTGTATAATTCTTGATCTCTTTTATATTTTGTAATAAATAATGGAGTAATGCTAGAATCCATCCAAGTATCAAACGTTCTATCTTCGCCAATAAATTCAGTATTGTCGCACTTGATACATTTTTCAAATGGCGGCTTTTCTTTCCATGGCCGATAATATTTACCAGGTTTTGGAAGATTCGGAGTTTTGCAACTGTTGCAATACCATATTGGAATTTCTGTGCCGTAGAACCGTCTCCTTGAAACAGGCCAATCAATTGCTACTGAATCTATCCAATTGAGCAGGATTTGTTTATGCGTCTCAGGATGGAACTTAATTTTCATTGTAAGTTCTTTTAACTTTGGAATGAAATTTAGCTGCTTTACAAAATAATCTTGTAATGGAATTATTTCAATTGGTGTTTTGCTTCTCTCGCACAACGGTGTCCTATGTATTATGTTTTCTTCTTTTAATAAAAGTCCTGCATTTTTTAAATCTTCAATAATTCTTATTCTTGCCTGGTTTACCCGAAGGTTACTGTATGGTCCAGCAGCACTGGTAGTCACTCCATTTGAATTTAAGGCTACTATTTCTTTCAATCCTAACTCTCTGAATATTTGCACATCATTCTGATCACCATAACTACATACCATTACAGCACCAGAACCAAATTCAGGTTTTGCTGAATGGTGTGGAAGAATTTCAACTTCTCTATCAAATAGGGGCAGTATTGCATGTTTACCCTGCAATCCTAAA
>DATFPS010000143.1:0-8656 GCA_035264705.1 Nitrososphaeraceae archaeon
ATTGGAGTCATTAAATAAGAAAAAGGCAAACTCACTTATTGCGAATTCTCGGGAAATAAGGGAAAAAATTGATAACTATAACGAGTCAATTCAAAATAATAAAAGAGTATTGGAACGATTAACTAAAGAAATAAATGAAAAGAACCGTGAGTTAGAAGAATTGAAAAAAAAAGCGGAGGAGCATCTTATGATAATTAGTGGAAGAAAATTTAGCATATCAATCTAACCACCTTTGCTTTATGCTCTTCAATTTATAAAGAAGTTTTTATCCGCTGTTTGCTATTGACTCTTATATCATATCAGAAATAAGAAATACATAGTGCCAAAGTTTATACTCTTAGCATGATTATAAGTCTCCTTCTCTTTTTTCTAATGCTTGAATCATGACAACGTAAAAATTACATTAGATCTGGCGCAATTCTATTATTGCCGACAACTTTAGGTGTTCTTTGTGATTCAGCATGTGTTTTCTCCCTTCTAATATTATAAAGTACGTTGTGATTCCAAATACTTACCACGTCATCTGTATATAAGGATACTATATCTACTAATGTCGACGTTCCGTCTCTGGTTACACAATCATGGTAAAATCCCCAAATAAAAACTGCTCCTGTTCTATCTCTATAAATTAAATTTAGCTAATAATGGACGTTTTATTACAGAAGTATAACTTTCAAATCTTGAAATTAATCTCCCACTAAATTATTGTTGTTTTTGACATGTCCGCCCCTAATGTTTTTACGTTTTTGATGGTTAAAGCTTCGAATTAATTCATTAGCATTTTCTGAGTAAGATTCTGAAAATAGGACCGGAAGCCAGAAAGAGAAACAGTAACAAAATTATAAACATCAGAATAGAACAATATGAATTCCATTAATAATTGATTTCCTTTAGCATTGTTTCTACCGCTTTTGTCATTTAGGATATTCCATTAAAATCTTCAATTCTCCTACAAAAACCACAGAAAAACCTAACGCCAAAGCGCTGAAACTATTCCTAAACCGGTGATAGCCAAGCCTCCGTATGCTAAAAAACTCATTCCTAATATAGACGCACCGAGAGCTAAACCTAAGCCACTTGCGATCATAATAGCTTCACCAATTCGTCTCTCATTTCTCATAAATAACGTATGGATAGTAAATGAAAGCTTATAAAAGCATAGTGATAGGAACGTTGTCATTTCATAACGGTAGTTAGAAATGAGATAACAGATCAATTGAAAAATCTCTATGTATTTTGGTATTTTATAGAGGATTATCGTTCTGAAAAATTCTCTATGAAAAGGTAAATATTTCAACCATTCTATATTATACATAAATGGGTATTCCTGAAAAAATTAAAGCCATCGAAGACGAGATTCATAAAACTCAGATCAATAAAGCTACTGAATTTCATATTGGTTTGCTAAAAGCAAAAATGGCTCGTCTAAGACGTGAAATGAATGAAAATACCCATGGCAAAACGGTTTCTACTGGCGGAGAAAATGCTGGTTTCGACGTCAGAAAGGCAGGGGACGCAACCGTTGTTCTCATAGGACTCCCGAGTGTCGGCAAGTCAACTCTTCTAAATACGTTGACAAATGCTAAATCCAGAGTTGCATCATATCAGTTTACAACTCTGACCGCGGTACCAGGCATTATGGAATATCGTGGGGCTAGGATTCAAATTTTAGACCTTCCAGGTATTATAGAAGGTGCAGCGGCAGGGAGAGGTATAGGCAAAAGAGTACTCTCCGTTGCTCGAAATGCAGATCTTGTTTTGATAGTTCTAGACGTATTTCAACCACATCATTTAGGAATTTTAAAGAATGAATTAGCCGAAATCGGGATTAAGATTGACCAAAAACCTCCAAACGTAATAGTTGAAAAGACATCTATAGGTGGAGTATCAGTCAATATTTTGGTTCCAACAAAATTAACACAAAATTTTATAAAGGAAATCTTGCGTATCTCTGGTATTCACAATGGTCGTATAACAATAAGAGAAACAGACTTGACTGAAGATCAATTAATCGACGTTTTAAATGGTAATAGGATTTATGTGAATTCTTTGACAGTATTGAATAAGATAGATCTTGTAAATCAGGGATTCGTAAGAGAGATTCAATCTAAGATTGGAAATAATTTTATTCCAATTTCTGCAGATGCAAATATCAATATCGATGCACTTAAGGAGGCAATATATCAGAGGCTCGATTTCATCAGGATCTATATGCGTCCAAAGGGAAGAGAAACAGACTACCAAGAGCCAATGATAATCAGAAATGGTAGTACTGTCG
Organism: Nitrososphaeraceae archaeon; assembly: GCA_035264705.1. Lineage (GTDB taxonomy): Archaea > Thermoproteota > Nitrososphaeria > Nitrososphaerales > Nitrososphaeraceae > JAJNBK01. The sequence goes on from DATFPS010000143.1 coordinate 2,279, forward strand.
CGGATGTTTGTAGTAAAGTCCATCGTAATATGATAAAAGATTTTCGATTCGCACAGATTTGGGGAAGGAGTGCAAAATTCAATGGTCAGAAGGTCGGTTTAGACCATACACTCAGAGACGAGGATGTATTGACCATAGTAAGGAAGATGAATAGTATATAAATTCAAAATAATCTTAGTAAAAGTAATAATCCATTTTTTTCATATGTATTTGAGAGAATTTGCTTATCCGTCTATGAAGAATTTAATATGCCGCTATTTAATAGCGGAACCTGATCACGATATACCATTTATGTTTAGCATAAGTTAATTCATAAAATTACGGTCTTGAATAAATTACTCGATGTCATGATTTTATTTGTTACAAATACGCTGCTACTAAATTTTTATAACAACATTTTATGAAGTAGCCAATACACCGCAAGTGAGGAGCGAACTGACTGATAGTAAGTATTTGTATTTGTATTAGTATAACTATTCGCCAAGCAATTTAACTAGAACCCCTTTGCTCCAGCGACCGTCAAATTCGCGATAGAACACTTGTTCTAAGGGGCAAATCCAGTTTTCCTTTGGCGATAGCAATAACAAATTCTCTTCCCATAATATGACGCTTTAAATGAGGATCTGTATTATCATGTCCTATTTTATTAATATGTTAGTATTTATTCATAGGTATGAGGGAGTGAAGCTTTCAAGCCTTCCTTCAAATCTTCATGCAAAGCGGTTTAGTCCTCATTAATGAAAATGGCGGCGGTTATATGCATATCATTTACCAAACAAAGCCCCTCATTGACTTCATCGAATTATGTCATCAATTTGGGGTGTGATATTGAAAGGCAGATCGTGTAGGGATGATAAAAATTAAGATATTTTGTTTAGAGTTTCAATTTAATTTAATTCAATTTGGAGGACTGCCCGCAGCCGGAGATGAACTATCTCCTCTCTCAGTTCCACCTGGTGCGGATGGTTCGGCATCTTTTTTTCTTTTTAGATGGCTGAATAACAGCACTGCCAAGATTGCAGCTATAATGATATAGTTAACTGGAGGACTTATTGCCCTTGTTATTAATCCAATACCGGGGATTACAAATGCGACCTTGCCGATATAATCTTTTTCTATTATAGGAAAATCTACTCCAGGGATAGAAGAAGGATTAGCATCGCCCTGTGTCCTAATGACCCTCTCTTCTTGAGAATCGATAGTAATCTCTCTAATGTCTGCAACCCTATGTACTATTACCCTATCACCTCCCATGGGCCTATGAAAAACTATAATATCACCAATCTTCAGACTTTCAAATGAGTCGCCGTCTCTCACGATTAATACATCATCTACATTTAGGCTCGGAACCATACTACCACTAGACACTATATAGAATGGATTGGCGGTATCAAAGACCACTCGGATAGCTAGCCAAACAATTGCAACTCCTATCGCAACGATTGCAATGTCTTTGATAACACTTGGAATTTTTGAACCACGTTTGTTTAGCAACTTTAAGACTATCATTTTTTTCGTTAGATAAACCTTTAGGTCTTTTTGTTTAAAGATTAAATGAAAAAAATTGATAGATTTGACTAAATTTACTTATTCATATCTATATCATTTGTATATATGTAAATTGAATACTCCTTACTAGGTCCCTAGTTTAAAACGCTAAACCTCTAAAAGTCAGATAATGGTGATGTTTTTGTTATTATAAATCCCATGATTTTGTCTACTGACGTAGAGATAGTTTAAATTTTATTATTGAAAACACTTGGCCATTAACCTTCATCACCTCTAGCGTGATTTCTTCAATTTTCTGGATATTCTAATGTCTTTTTAAAAGACTTTTGCTTTAGTCTATCTTGCTCTGTCTTGAATTTAAATAGCATAGCAACAACCATAACAATACCCGTGGAGGATCATTACGCATTTTGAAAACGAGTCCTATATCTATTTTCTTGCGTTCTTCTATTATGAGCTAAGAATAGGATTCCATTGAGGAGATATATTAAATTTTCAGATACCAGTCTGCAATAGAAATTAGGATTGCATAACAGAGTAGCCTGTTGAAATCAGTTTACTTTATTATCTTACTTCTACCCCATCCAACTCGTCCAACATAAATTAATACAATAAAACATATCAAACGAGTAGACCGTATACATATATTGGCGCCTTCAGATAGTCTCCTCTCAGAGTGAAGGTCGACATTAACCAAATAGCAAGGATTAGGATTAGCATAAATTCTCATAGAAGAGAACAGAACAAGTCATTCATGAAAGTTATATTTGCATTTCACAATCAAAGATAAAAGCGATTCATTCGTTTTACAACCGATAAACTTACAGGTTCATTGTTAGATAATGGCAGCTCAGTCAAATGCCTTCTCCGCATATTTTGCAAAAGCAAAATCAGGAGTAACTCTGAGTCTTCACTGCTGCCATCCATTTTAAATATTGCCTTTTTCATATTTAATGTGTTCGTCAATAGCTTTATTCGCAAGCAAATCTGCTTTTCTATTTTTGGACCTAGGGACATGTTTGTATAGAACAATTCGGAATTGTTTCTCAAGATTAGATATTTCTCTAAATATGTTGCTTATCTCCTTGTTTCTTACCTTATATCGGTTAATTCGTTGATTAACGAGAAGTTGGCTATCTGACAGAATTGTAATATTCTCATCTAGACCAAAAGCAATTTGCATTGCTTTTTTTAATGCTATATATTCAGCCTGATTATTTGTTTTATAGCCGATGAATTCTCTATGTTCCAATATTTTAGCATTTTCTTTGGTTATTACAATTCCTATTCCGGATAATCCAGGATTACCTCGACTAGCACCGTCGATATTAACAACTAGCAAGTGTTATAAATAAGACTTAGTACTTTTATTAATCTAGCAATCACCATTATCAGATATTCACAGAATTATGACGTAAAGATGTACTATGCACTCAAAACAATTAATCATGCATAATTGTATCTATCAAAATGAATGTCCTGTGAACAGTCATGGGCATGACTTCACAGTACAAATGCAAAAGAACGTTTGATCATCAAATATGAATACAAATTGATAATAATTAACTTTAACTTATAACTGTCATACTTCATCAAATTCAGGATAATACTAATATCAAGTTCTGGAAATGGTATACTTTTAAAAAGGTTGAAGAATTCTTCTCCTATCCTTTAGATTTACATCAATAACGATCTCACTTTCTGTGGTGTCAATAATTTTATAAGCATTTCCAATGTTTCTCAATTTTATTATGCCATTACTGCATAAGAAATTTTAAACAATAATAATTTTGAGAGACACTGGTATATCTATGGTCTGCAAAGAACCAAATTCACTTGACAATCAAAAGATGCTAAACTAACACTTGCAAAAGAATATTGATTTTTGTCAGTTCTTTTATGTGCGATCTAGTTTAGACGGCGATAAATCTAAAGTTTTAGGTCTTGTGGCCAGTATTTGGATTTTTTGACTCGGGTTTTGTCTGATATACTTTGGATCATCTGGATCTGTCGTTGAATGTAACCAATTAAACTCTAATTCAAATCAAGGGATCGTTTGATGATAAAAATTTCATGACAGGTAACTATATAATATCCCGATAATCACATTTCATTCTAATGCTATCAGAATTGGGCAATTGAGATACTTAATTTTCCTTCAAGCATATTCAAATTAAAAAACTAGTCTATCATCACGTCTAACTATTCTAGAATTTGTTTTTATTAATATCTTCTACGATTATCTATGATGTCCCTCTTGTAAAGAACGACAAAGTGAAAACTAGATAATTGAATTAATAGGATTATCTTTGGTAATTGCTTTGTAGATTAATACAATAGCAAGAAAAGCAATAATAACATTTTTAGTGTTAGATACGTTAGTTTTTTAGATGCCAAAGAGGAAGGTCAAAGAAGAAAAACCGAGGAAAAAAATAAGCAAAAAACAAATCCTATTGCCTCCCATCATGGTAGGTGCCGCGACTCTGGTGGGTATATTAATAATGCACTTTGTCCCTCCTCCACCTATTCTTGATGTATGTCTGAAAAAACACGCTGCTGACACATTCAATGTTTATCCTAGAATAAAAATAATAGTAGACGAACAGACAAAACTATTGCCTGATAACGTGGGCAAGCTTTTGAATAACGGTAGAGAATGTTTGCATGTTATTCATACGGATGCTATAGGAGACACACTTCATATACAATACGTCAGGCCAGTCAGGCTGACTGTAGATGACTTTATGAAAATTTATTCATATGATAATAGAACTATTTCGGTAATAGATAATTCTACAGGGATTCCGAAAAAACAAGTATTGACAGTTCAAGACTTTAATATTGAATATTCGTACTTTTCAGAAAGAGGCGAATTCACAAGAGTAACCAAACCATCAGATGTGCCTCCCTTTACTAATGATTTGGTTGTAAGAATTCACTTAATATCTAAATAGATATAAATAGAGAAGGTTTTGCCCTTCTTTTGATTCGTTTGTCAAACAAAACCGCTGCAATACTTCGTGGAGATGGTACTGGTCGAGAATTAGTTGAGGCAATGGTTAAAGTTTTGAGGGCATGTAATACTAAGATAGAATTAGTCTTAGCTGATGCCGGATCGGAATGGTGGCAGGAAATAGGGGGTGATTCATATATTTCAGAAGAGGTTTGGAAATTACTTGATGATAGTGATGCCTGTTTTAAAGGTCCTACTACTACTATCCCTAAACCAAATGCACCACGCAGCGTTGCCGTGAGTATTAGACAAAAATTTGAATTATATGCCAATGTAAGACCTATCAAGACATATAAGAATGCTCAAAGGCAGCTTCATTTTATCTGCGTACGCGAAGCGACTGAAGGGTTATATGCAGGAATCGAATTTAAAACGAGTGACGATTCTGCTATTGCAATTCGCAAGATAACGAGAAAAGGTTGTGAAAGAGTAGTAAAAAAGGGTTTTCAAGTAGCAAAGGATATGAATTTTCAAAAGGCCTATGCGATTACAAAAAGAAATATATTAAAAGAAACTGACGGAATATTCTGGGAAGCTGCAGAGAAGTTTCAAAAGGAGTTTAAGACCATCGACATTGAAGAGTATTATATAGATAATATGACACAACAACTTGTTAAGAATCCGGAACGATTTAACAACAGTGTATTGATTAGTACTAATTTATTTATGGACATAATCTCAGAATGCGCCTCAGGACATGTGGGTTCTATAGGATGTGTATATTCAGGTAATTATGGCGACGATTATGCAATGTTTGAACCAGCACATGGTAGCGCTCCAAAGTATGCAGGAAAAAATAAGGTAAATCCTGTAGCAACTATCTTGTCTGCTGCATTGATGGTAGACTATCTTGGAGAAAAAGATATTTCGAATGCAATTTTTAAAGCTACAGAGAATGTTATCGATGAAAATGTCTATGTTACATATGACCTAGGCGGAAATAGTACTCTTTCTCGAATGGCAGAAGAAATAGCAGATAGAGCATCCAAGATTCTGAAAAAGTAACTATTAAAGTCAAGCAATATCAAAACAAATCTCAATGATAGAAAGCGTCTCAAAAAATAACTTCCTTGCTTTTATGGTCCTCATTTTTAAATTCATTTCTTTTATCAATTTGTCTAATTTAGCGCTATCAGACAAAGACGAAATGATTGTCAATATCTTACCTCGCTTTTGCAGAACCATAACAGCCGAATGTATAAAATGCAAAGTAGCTTCTATACCTGTGGGGCCTCCATCTATAGTGTGATCTTTATTTTTTTTATCGTGATCAGACAGATATGGAGGATTGCTTACAATAAAATCAAATTTAACAGCAAGGGCCGAAGCAGCATTACAACATACTAGCGCACCGTTTTTTGGAAGATTACTTTTGTAATATTGAAGCGACACGTAATCAATGTCTGTTCCAATTACACTATTGAAATTTTGTGAAAGGATATTTAGTATTATACCAGATCCTACACCTATTTCTAAAGCTATATTGCCACAATAATGTTTAGCACATTCTGCTAAAACAAAACTATCTTCCGCAGGCTGGTACAATTTCTATTGAACCTACTAATTGCATTAGTTCTGTAACACTCAATTGGTCTATTTTTTTATCCTCACAGTCTATTTTAATGCCAAATTTTTTTGATAATAATGATGCCTTTTTATTTCTTTGGGAAAACAAAAAGTTGAGATTACTGATAGTATTTTTTTTTATTATCGCAGATCTTGGAATTAATCTGATGACCGTTGACTCGACAGAAGGCTGAGGCTCAAATGCTTCTTTACTTACATTAAATAGCCTTTCTATGTTAAAACAATGTTGACTTAAAACTGTAATTGCGCGATAATTTTTTTCTCCGGGC
>DATFPS010000144.1:0-7562 GCA_035264705.1 Nitrososphaeraceae archaeon
TAATTTCTTGTACTTCAGACATGTCTTATGTGACTATTATAGTATGTCGATTGGTATAAGAGGATTTCCACTAGGCAATATTTTTGTAATTTCTTTATTATGAAGAGGTCTTGATTTTAGTAGAAATAACAATAATTCAAAGAATAGAAAGAGAATCTAAAGCTCTTTAAAATTATGATTCAGGAGTCTTTCTTGTGAATTTGTATAATTAGCAACTCTTAAATACAAGAGAAAAATCAAATCGGTTTTACGGTAGTCTTGGCGTGATGAACTAGATAAAAAATAATTCATGCACAAGGTATATGGCAAATATCCCACCATTGTTCTTCTTGATGTGACTAGATATCCTGGTTTATTGCTATTTGGAACAATCGGCAAATATCTTATAGACGGGCAATAAAAATAAGAGAAAGACCAAAGTCTATAAGGAGGATATTAGGCAGATAGCCATATCGTAATCATTGCTCTAAATTATCTTATGTGATATCCAGTTATAGAAGCACATCCTTACGATGTCTAGAGTAGTGCTTCCTCTTGACTAGAACTAGTACTCAGGTGGCTGTTAAAGTCAATTTCTTTTTTAGCACATAACTTTTGAAAGGATCGCAAAAAAATAGAAGTGTAGAGAGAAACTTGTCCGCAGTTGAGATGTCCTTTCTATACTAGACAGAGATCCGATATTTTTATAATTTTAGGCTAATGTATCTATTTTTTAGATGATCTGTAGTATTTTCTATCAGACACAAAACCCTTGCATTTACAATTACCAATCAGACACTTCAACTTATCTTTTTTAGCGGCATTTCTATCATGGTCAACCTTTTGATGTTGACACTTTAAACATCTAACAAATAAATCAGATTCATTACTCGTTATTGATAACACCACTATTAAAGACTAATATCTGAAACAAGCATAGAGTCGCCCTTATAATAGTATCGGATCTTTTGAGCGAGAACCTATAAAAAGGGAAGAGTTGTTTCAATAGGTCTCTATATTTGGATTTATCAATATTGCCATATAGTAATATTTTATAATTTCTGTATAATTTGATTGGTCAAGGTAAACACCACCTTTAGCTGCTAGCATATCGGTATTACCACTTTTCAATTATGATAAACAGGCTATGAGTTTTATATTTATATAATAATTGTTAATTTTTTAATAAAAAATAAGAAGAAAGATGGGCTATTAGGCTGGAGACATACGATGTCCTTGTCTTACCTGAACTAAATCTCCAAGCTAAATTCTCACCTTCTATTACATATGCATACATCTTTAACATTTTCTTGCATCTACGGTCAAATACTTCTCATAATCACTGCTGCTTTTAGATTCTGCGGCTGTGTGTTGATATCCCAGTCTTTCTTCCATCAATTCCACTCCTACTTGATCAATTTCTCTAGGTTGAATTGTAGATTTTTTGATTGGCTGAAACTTGATACATTTTTTGTTCTTCTGTCTTAGCGCTGCTATTATTTTAGAATTGATTGCATATATGAATAAAGAATAAGCGTCTCATGATCATTCTATCACTTTTTTTAATTTGCATCGTATTATTTGTGAAATGCAGCAAAAAGAAGTAATTCATAATGGGCTCAAAAGATTCATGACTAGATAAGTTCTGAGAAGAATTCCAATTAGGCTAGTAGGGCTAGAAACTATAGTTTTTCCCATTACTCTCTTAATAACCGAATCAGTTCATAGCGATATATAATGCTGTTTGTTTTATCGATTGATCTTATTATACCATTATATTCTAAAGGCCAAGATTGACAACTGTTTGACGGGTACCAACAAAATTCAATTGAGTGTCAATTTCTCCAACTTGTTAATATGTAGAGAATCAAATGGTTCATAAAAGAATGCTTTTTTGAAATAACTTTACTATAAAACGTATATTTATAATATTTCTATATATACATATAATTTTATCTTAAAAACATAAAGATTGAAAGCAATCTTCTGTAGATTGATGTTATTTATATTCTCTATAGAACCATAACCAAAAACTTGCGGATATGCACAATAGACTCATACATGTGGTTAAAATGAGAAGGGAAGTTATGACGTTTAACAAGATATGGCAAGTATGGCGAAACAATTTCAGATATTTAGACCGAGTCTTTAACGAATATGATTCATTTATTGAACAGAAAGGACAGCACAAGAAACTAGAGGATTTGATCAAAAAGATGTAAAGTTTTATTAATTTGGGTACGTTATTGTAGGAACAGAGCCGCGCTATACACGTGTAATACATTTTCATTACATGACAATTAGATACCTCCCCCCTCTTTATGGGGTTAACTTATAATACATAGTAGACTACAGATCTATACCCATTGGTATAGATAACACAACGTTACCAGATAAGAGAACGAAAAGAAAAATGTAGTTGGTTTCAAGGTTACACCACATAAACACAATATTTTAAAGCACTATGCAGAGATTTTTTGCAATCAGGAGATTTTAGACCTGAAAATAAAGCAGCAAAAAAACTCTTAGAACGCCCTGAAGTCGGTTTTCTCATCTGAAATATGACTTATTCATACTCTTAATCTTAATCTTATCTATTTCTACAATCTATCATTTCCTTGTAGCATTGTACGAAAGCTTCTGTAGCTTGATCCCAGGTAGGAAGTATACTAGCATAAGCTAATGCTTGTTGTTCCTGTCGATAACGTTCTTGAGGATCCAAAAGAAATCGAACTACCTTTTCAGCAAAATCAGTTACTTCATCAGCAACAGTTACAGCTGGGTAGGTACTAAGATCCATTCCTTGTGCTCCTATAGAAGTACTAACTATGGCTTTACCTGCATTTAATGCTTCTAAAACCTTTACTTTTACTCCTCCCCCTATCCGAAGAGGGCAAACGACAACATCAGCATCTTTGTAAAAATGAGTGAGAGAATCTACATAACCGCTAACTTTAATCTGTTTGTTGAATGTTAATGAGCAGATTTGTGGCGGCGGCGCATTGCCGACAAGAAGCAGTTTTGCATTTGGTACATCTTTCAGGATCAGAGGAAAGATAAGTCGGGAGAAATATAGTGCAGCATCGATATTTGGCTCATAGAGGAAATTACCAACGAAGAGAATAGAAGGACATTTAGCACTGACAAGAGAGTCCTTACAGATATTAGATGATGCTGCCTCATCTATTATTTTACGATGGTTGATGCCATTAGGGATCGTTCTGATATCAATATAGGGTTCTAATTGTCTCATATTGCTTTCGTCTTCAGCGGTAAGCGTGACACATTTTGTTGCTCGCTTCCAAAAGGTTCGCTCCCATTTTAGAGTGTACATATATTCTTGCCAGTAGTAAGATTTGTCTTGCTGTATTGTTGCTAGTTTAAATCGTTGTAAATTCAGTAAGCACTCTATATTATGCTCAACTAGAAGCACTGGAATCTGAGGTTTTATGGGAAGGTGTTGCATGAGATAGTAGCCTTCGACATGTACAACATCAAAGGCTTTGTTTTTCATCAAGAATGAAATATAAGAACGGGCTTCTTCACAGGTATGCCTCTTTATTTGATTGGGATATATCGCGTATTGTTTATTATCGTTGAAAACGGCTTTAAATAGGTTGACGCTTGCACAAGAACAGAGTAAGTTACTTATATACATTCTATCTGTTTCCCAGGTTTTTGATATAGAGCACAGATATATTTCAAAATCTTTTCCTAGCCTGGATATTAGTTCAAATTCTCGTCTACGGCCACCACTAAAGGGAGGGAATGGTAGATGTGCAGTTAAGAACAATATCCTCATTGGTATAACAATCCTTTATCTTACCTGAAAACATTTTCTGATAATTAAGAATGTGATGAAGAAAAGTTAGAGAGAATACTTCTACACTGCACTACTTTAGACTCAAGTTGTAGCGAGTACCGGGTGTGGCAGAAGGTACAACAGTAACATAAGTTCTCATATAATGATATATACTGTACAATCTCATGGTCTTAATCAATCCAAAGAACAGCCATTGTTTGTTAAATTCTAAATTCGGATATTTGAGAAAATTAATCATACAGTATAATTATCTACTCATATTTTTATAAGATAGTAATCATTAGCTTTTAGTATTATTGTTGCATTCCAGTCCTACTTTAAGATTGGCAATATTCTGATTCATCTTATCAAAATATCCAATACTTTCTTTTTCTTCTTGTTTATTTACTCCTTCTATTGGACTTAGAACAAGTACTTTGCCGTTAGGTATTTCTTGAGCAATAACATTAGCAGATCTATTGTCAAGCAGTTCTTCAGAATAAATAGTATTTATTCCAAGTCTATGTGCAAGTTGTATGACTTCCTGTAATCTTTGTGCTGTTACTTCTCCTCCTCCTGTTGGTGAAGTTCCTTGAATACTGTGTTGATTTAAACCATAACGTTTCGCAAAATAAATGAATGCATTATGAAATGCGATGAAGTCTTTCTTTTTGCATGAAGAAAAAGCTGATTTTATAGAGGCATCTAAAGAATCAAGATTTGTGAAAAGCTTGTTAGCATTTTCATTATAGTAGGCTGTATTCTTAGGATCAACCTTTATCAAAGCATCACGAATTTTTTCGACTTGATATTTTGCTAAAATGGGATCAAGCCAAATATGTGGATTGATGCCGCCACGAGCATCTTTGATATCAGCATCACTATTATTTCCAAAATTTAATCCCTGACTTGTATCAACAAGATATTTAGTTTTTATTTTATTTATCCACGAACCTTCGAATCCTGCCCCATTGTATATTAGCATATTAGCTGATTGAGCATTCTGTATTTGTTGTACGGTTGGCTCATAATCGTGTGGTTCAACTCCTACAGGAATAAGAGAAGACGCTTGTACTCTGTCTCCTCCAATCATTTTGACAAATTCAAATATAGGATAAAATGATACAACAACTTTTAATTTAGAAGTAGTATTGGCTTTAGCGACAATATTATTATAATCATCATAATTACTACTTGTAGGACTGGTTATAACGTTTACAATAGATGGAGCGCCTGCTACAGCTGCAAAAGAAGACGAAATAATAGACAATGGGAGTGATAATATTACTATAATAGTAATAGTAATTGTCATGATACTCCATGTTGACAGATTAATTACAAGATTATTATTAGCCATTTTTTGAATTACTGTTCGAGAAGTTGAATTTTCTAATTAATAAAGAGTTACCAAACACAGCAGAATCACTTATAATCCAACCAAGTGCTGCAAGTGCAGGTGTAAGTATAACAGAATGAGTAACACCATATAACAATCCAGCAGCTATAGATATTGTTATATCATTATAAGCAAATGACATTACTAAATTCTGTTTAATCTTTTTGAATGAATATTCTCCTATTTTCAATGCAGAAAGAACATGATAGAGGTCACTTTTCATAAGTATTATATCTCCTGATGACATGGCAACATCTGTTCCTGATCCCATAGCAACTCCTACATCAGCCTGTGTTAATGCTGGTGCATCATTTATTCCATCCCCAATCATTGCAACCTTACTGCCTTTATCTTGTAGTTTCTTAACTTCCTGAGCCTTTGTTTGAGGCGTTACCTGATCCATGTGCTGTTGAATGTAAAACATTTGATATGGAGGAATGTAAACAATGTTCTCAAGTATGTCGTACTTGTGCTTCAGAATGTCGTAAGATGATTACATAGTATTCCTCCTCATTCCGATATCTTCTAATCTAGTTTCTAAATAGGTAATTAAAACTGCAGAACAAGAGTCCTCTTATTTAATACTCGATTTTATTTTTATTATAGATACATCTCTCAAAAGAATTAATTGGTCTCCAATAATCGCTTTCACAATTACATATTATACAGCAATAACTGCCTTTATGGCTACAATAAACGGTATCGATACAAAAAGCGCTAGAACAAAAATAATTATCTTTCTCTCCTTTCAAACCTATTGATGCTGTATTGCTTTTTCATTCTTGTTCCTTCTTCTCCTCCTTCTTCCTAGGTTTAAATTCTAAATCTACTCCCCACGTTTATCATTATAATTAAAGGTAAAAGATTCATTGGGTAAAATAGGAAAGATTGACATTTCCTCGTTTAAGCAAATAGGACATTTCTCCGTAGGTAATCTAGATTTATCAAAATAAGTAGCACACCAATGACATGTTTCACAAAGAATGAATATGTCTTCTACAGAACCATACTTTTTTTCTTGTTTTCAGTATCCAATTTGAAATGTATTTAGTATAGAGTAATTACAAGCAAATAGCCTTTGTTTAGATGTAGTAATGATCTTTTTCTCCTTCCCTGCCGACTGTAACATTTGTGAAACTCGACGATTACTATTACTTCAACATGCAAGGGCTTGCGTCTCGATAATCCCATACTTACTACAGGATATTCCTATTACTCACATTCTGTATATAGAATGTATCTATAGGAAGAAGGTTCACCTTCAGCATATTCAACTGGAGGTTTTTTGTAATAGTATAATATTTTGGTATGCTAGAACCTTCTAATGATGTACACTTGTCATTTTTCTGTTGCAACCTGGGATTTTCTTCTATGTCTGTTTAATACTCAATTTTGTTTAACTTACATATATGATATACAATAAATATTACAAACAAAACTCATGATACCTATAGCGAAATTATACATGCTGATAATTATATTTTCAATTATTTTTGATATATTTATTTCTCATATCCCTAAGGTCATAGCAGAAGATAATGATTGGTCAAGTGCTAGAAATCTTCTTAAACAAAAAGGAAATTATACTGGAGCAAAAGAAGCGTATAATAAAGCTCTTGAGATAGATCGATCCTAATTATATAAATGCATGGGATGGTAAAGGATGGGCATTAAATGAATTAGGTAATTATACAAAGCCATTACTTGAACAAAGCTCTTGAGATAGATCAAAAATATATTGACGCTTTTATCTTCAAAGGACAAATCATTATATGGTCTTGGTAATCTAACACGAGCAAAATATTATTTTGATAAGGCTCTTGAGATAGATGCTAATAATGAATTAGCGAAGAGAATATACAACAACTTAATTAAGAAATAGATTAACAGTTACATCTATAATAATCTCATTTTTATTGTACTCTTAGGTATTAGATATGTATTATCTCGTGTGTTAGTAATTAAACCATTAGAGAGCTAGGCTGGCGGTTGTGAACTGTTATCAACACCGATTCGCAGCCTAAGGGATTGGCTTTAATGTATGATAAGACGCATTGATTAGAGCAGAATTTATTGAATTGGTAATAATGCAATTTTGCTTATAGTAATAGTCAGTTTAGTCGGCAATTAAGTATACCTCATTCAAGAGATTTACCGTATAAGACCTAGGGAAGTATTTTGAACCCTTGTATATAATGGGCTGAAGGATGTGTGAAACAAATTTGACATGTATTTATGACCCAGAATATAATGATTGTTACAACTATGCAGCTGCAATTAATGCAAAGCGTGAACCATTCCCAACCGAACCATTGATTATGGCTTGCTGCTTTCACAGCATAAAAACGATTTATTGGCTAACGACATAAATTTCAAAGATGAATC
>DATFPS010000145.1:0-7955 GCA_035264705.1 Nitrososphaeraceae archaeon
TAGAGCATCATAATAATTTGGTCTTTCTGATCTGGAATCTATATTATGATTTGAGAAAGGGCTAAATCTTATTTTAGCCATTGTATATAATAATTATGGAATATATGCGTATTATGACCGTTGCGTTAGCACTACTTTTAGCAATTACTTCTGTGTCCACAATTGATGTAACTGCTCAAACAAATCAGGCGAGAAACAGCGGTCCTACTGCAGATTCAACCTCTGGCAATATAACAACTCAGATAATGCCTCAGGGAACATCAGTAGAGACAGACAATAATAAAGCGACTTCAAAGGATACACCTACAAGTTCAAGCGCATCTGGTAATATAAATTCAGAAGTAGCTCCGCAAGGAACATCAGTACAAGAAGCAAATCAAACTTCTACTGCAAAAAATAATATATCATCAACCGTTGGTAGAGCGGGCATGGATAATAATAATATAGGCAACGTTAATGGCAATAATGAGTAATAAATATACTTATAATAATAACACCATCAATAAGAACAATAAATAATTACTTTGCAGTTACTCCTTAGCAGAAGATACCTTAGTTATAGAAGAGATCAGAGAATACAAAATAATATCTTCGTAAATAACAACTAACAGCTTGCGATATCCTACTAATAATATGCAAGGATGAATAAGATACAGCAATTCTGAGCTATAGATGCAATACAAATGAGGTCACCAGAATATAAACATCATTTTAACTTTTAATAGAAGTAATTTAAGTCACTCAAAGAAGATAATAAATATCGAGCCATTTGATTAGATTGAGCAGAAGAATAAACAATTATTTAGTAGTATTAGGGATATTCAACAATAAGTACATCATAATGAAAAAGAACAACAATTTTTTATCATTGCTGTTTGCTGCTCTTTTTAACTTCAAATGTACTTTTGGAAATCAAATACCAAATGCGGTAGCGATTCTATGCTATCTTTCTAACGTTTATTACCTAAGAATAACGAACGCGGTTGATGAGATGAGATCAAATTAGTTATTCAATCAACTATTGCTTTGTTGAGATTCTATGATAATAGAAGAGTTTTTGCCTTATCTTTTTTATGAATTTTTCCTCTTTATTCGCAGAACTAAAAATAATGATATTAAGGTAATATATCAAATTGCCTCTCTTTCTTCTAAGATAGGCGATTAAATTGATCATTGACAATCTTGCGCATATGTTCATTAATTGATTTTATAGTTTGCTGAATATGTGTCAAATGACTGCCTTCCCAGTATATTTTTTTGCAGTTGGAGCATTTAAAAAATTGTTTTTGGTGTTTAAGAACATTTGAATGAACATCTTCTATAACATCAGAAGGTTTCTGCTTTATAAGCAATCCATTGCATACAGCACATCTAGAATCTATAGAATGAAAGTGCAATGAGGCAATTCCGCATTTTGATAATATATGAACAATATCTTTGAGATCATCCGAACCCTGTAATAATATACTATGTGCTTCTCTTTTTAGAATCCTTTTGAACAACTCCTTATCACAAGTCAGAATAATCCTATTCTCTGCAATACCAATTTTTAATATTTCATCGTCATGTATATGCGTGACATACAATGTATCGAAACCAAAAATCCGTAACTTGCGAGCAATACTTCCTAGCATAGCATCTGCTAAAAAAGTTGGCTTTGAGTTAGATAACACTCTCTCCTCTACATTCTTCACATGTGAATGTGCCCTCCGCATATTGCAAAAGATCAGACCATTCACCGCATTCATCACAATATCCAGAAACATTGCCCATGGACCGACCGGTTTCTCCTCGAATAAGCGCTGATTTCTCTGAAATGACGTCTACCAGATCTGGAGTTACTGCAATAACATCTGAAGCAGAGATGATTCCAACAAGTCTGTTTTTGTATACTACGCCTAGTCTCTTAATATTGTGTTTTCGCAATATACGAGCTGCCTCAGTGACTCCTTCTTCGCCTTCTATTGTGTGTAATTGTTGCATAATATCAGAAGATTTAAGCATACTTGGTTTGACATC
Organism: Nitrososphaeraceae archaeon; assembly: GCA_035264705.1. Classification (GTDB taxonomy): domain Archaea; phylum Thermoproteota; class Nitrososphaeria; order Nitrososphaerales; family Nitrososphaeraceae; genus JAJNBK01. The sequence goes on from DATFPS010000145.1 coordinate 2,020, forward strand.
TTTAACAACAGCATTTGAAACAATATCCCAATCAGTGACAATTCCTAAGGTCCTTTCCTTGTCCATAATTACAATACTTCCAACCTTCTCTTCTTTCATCTTTATAGCAATGTCTTTGATACTTGCCTCAGTGGAAGCCGAGATGACAGGACTATTCATGATATCTCTTACAAGCACCCTAGTTGTCATATTAGCATCACCATGTTGCCTGACAGGTTTTTTTACCACAACATTAAATCAAAATTATGGCCTTAAGTACTTTGCTCATCTGCCAAAGCAGGTCTTGTATTGGTTAAAAGAACCTTTTCTCCGTCGCCTCTTCCTGTTAAATAAATTTTTGCCTGTCCGCTAGGAATTGTCCTAATAAAGTCATCTAGAGATGTGTTTTTAATAAAATCCGTCAAACGATAACTGCCCTCTCTATGACTATCAGCTGCGGTAGCCACTCTAACAAGTTCACTCTTGATTTTTTTTGCTGCATTCATGGGATCCAATCCACCTGGCAACAAGATTGAAAAGACGAGAGATTTTTTCCTAATAGCACCAACAGGTCCACAAACTAAAAGATATCGATCGCTTAAAAGCATAATTCCTACTGCGAGTTTTATTTCAGAACCCTTGATATAATTTCGCTTGCCCTCTATAACAAAAGAGCCTTTTGGAAGAAATTGTCCTGTTGGAGCACCCTTCTTTATCTGATCCGGCATAACCCAATATGCATCGGCGCTAGATAAGCCATCCTTCCATGCTCTACTAAATGATACTGTTGCCTGTGCCACTTCCTGTAGTGTTATTTCCATCTCACTAATTTTAATCGCATTCTTGATAATGAAGAACGGAGAGCCATACACTTCGGCATGAAATACTATATCATATTCCGTCAAATGTTTGCGTATTATAGCAGAATTTGACGAAGCATCTCTGCCCCCGATTGCTAGCAACCCATCACCTGTGATAAACCATCGATATCTCTCATACCACTCTCGACTAGCCTGTTGCTTGATAACAATTTTCTTCTGAATCGCAGAACTGCGATTTCTTAATTTTTCAATTTGATCAAGCAGTCCTCTTTTAGTTTCTTCGATTGACATATTGCCACGTTCCATTTCCTTGGCCCTTTCATATAACATTGAGGATACCCTCGGAAGATTAGAATTCAGGTGAATACGTTCGCCGACTACTTCAAGATATTTTATTCCTCTTTCATTTACAATAGCTGCAGAATTTGTTTGAAGCATCCCTTTGACTGAATCGTCAGCGTAATCATGAATTCCAAGATAAGAGAGTTCCATCAATTCATTGGCAATTTTTCTGATAGCAGTGGCCTTTGAGATAACTGCCTCTTTTGCTTTGTTCAGCTCCGAAAGATCATGTTCTAACAATGCAACCTGTCTATCTATTTCGATTGTTCTAATGTTGCTGTCTATAATCATAATATTGTTGCTTAAAACCTCGTCTACCGCATCGAGATAAGAACTAACTTTTCTGACTCTCAATTTTCCTGCATTATTTGTTATAATAGGAAGTGCATCAAGTGCTTTCCCATCGTCTCCCAGAATCACAATTGGTTCATGATTTCTCCCTGAACTTACATCCGTAACTAGCTCTTTAATAGCAACATAGATTCTAGTCACGTCCTCCTCCGAAAGCTGTCCAACTTTTCTTGATTGTATTCTTGCCCTTGTTGCAATTTCTTCTACGAATTTTTTTGGCATTGAAAGATTTCTTCCCATCCATCTTAAGACATCAAGATCCTTTACCTCGTCTTTCATTGTTGTTTTTAACTGCTCAAGAGACAGTTCAAATACATCAATTCCTCTAATAGGCGGAGAAGTATATCGTAATCCAACCTTTAATGTTCTATGCCTTACTTCAATAGAATTAATGATAGATAGAATTTGCATATTCTCGTCACAAAGAATAATATTTCCTTCACCGAAGAATTCGGCAATCATTATTCTCAAATTACCATCCAAATGCCGAAATTTTATTATCACAATACGCTCGCTGCCAATCTGATCAATCGATTCAATTTTAGATCTTTCAACTTCAGCTTTGATGGTGTTAACTTGTTCATTTTCCTCGACTGGTTTGAACTTCAACTTTGTTATCCAGATACCTCTAACGGAAATCATTAGAATAATATCGGGTTCTGTTGAGTGATGTAACTTAAAAAGAAATGAATCTTTTGTAACGGCATTTATACTACTAACATAATATCCTGATATGATTTTGGATTTAGCCTCATTTACTAGATACCGTATCTCAATGCCAGATAATTCCATAACAATCCAAAAGTTTATCACAAATATTAACCAAAACAATTTGTCTCCTACCTCTAAACGTCAAGATCAACCGCAAGGAATTAAACCAAGTGCCATTTAAATGACAGAAAGTAGCCTATTTGGATTCGCTAGATAGAGTTTTTTATATGAGAGCAATTTGCGGATTGATTGCAGGTATAATCACTGGATTTATGATAACACCGCAGACAGAGCAATCTAGTGCGATAGTGACAATAGTTCTTATTGCTATTATTTTTTATTTAATATCATATACACTTGCAAAGCGTATTGCACAAAATATCCCAAAGACTGAAAAAAGAAAGTTAGCTACAAATGGCATATTCCCATTTATTTTCCTGTTGATGATGTTCATGATCGTCATATATACTGGATTATATCAGTTCTTGGCACGTTAAAATACTGCTTTTTTATAAATACAATACAGTGATTTGGGATTATGATACGCCAGGAATTCCCGATGAGTTATTTGATAGAGATGACGAAGTTCCAATTACGAAGGAAGACATCAGATCTCTAGTCATTAGCAAATTACGATTGAAAAAGGACTCTTCTGCGATAGATATTGGATGTGGAAGTGGTAGCATCACTGTAGAGCTCTGTTTACAGACAAAAGATGGCAAAGTCTATGGTGTTGATTTTAATCAACGTGCAGTCGAACTAACTAAAAGGAATCTCCAAAAATTTGGAGTCAAAGCCCAAATATTCTTAGCAAATGCACAACATATTTTGCCGTTACTTCCACAAGTAGACTCGATAATTATAGGTGGAACTTGGGGAGATACCAAGCGAGTTATAGAGTTGGCGATAGATCGATTAAAGAAAGGTGGCAGAATAGTAATTGACACAATTTTAATTGAAACAATGTACAAGACAATAACTACGATAAATGAAGCAAAACTAAATGAAGTTGATATTACACAAATAACAATTTCAAAGGGAAGAAAAGTATCGACAGGTACAATGATTACTTCAAGAAATCCAGTAATGATAATTTCGGCTACAAAATAACTATAAACCATAGTAGAAAAAAGCTTCTCCAACCAGGTGGTACAAAATTAGCGAAGAGAAATTTCACTATCAACATAGTAGATACAATGCAATAATTGGATAAAATTAATTAATATAGGTAAAAGTGGTACAACTTATTCTTAAATATTCCAATAATATACATTGGTAGATTATGAACTCATGGAGTAGAAGACATTCAATGTGTTATCAGAAATATAACCGTCATCATTTAACTAATAATTGTACAATGAAAAATAGATTGTTGGAGGAGATTAAGATATCAAGATGAGTTCGATATCTTAATCAACAAGTACCTATGATCAAGAGATTATGATATTTTAAATAACGCTCTTCTTTGAGAAAATGTGAATGAAGCTATTTTGCATCGGATGTGGTCCAGGAGATCCTGAGTTACTGACAGTCAAAGCAGTAAATCTGATTAAAAATGCAGAAATTATTTTTGCGCCTACAGCAAGGGAGGGCAAACCTAGCATCGCACTTTCAGTAGTTGAAAGACATGTGGATAAGTTCGCAAAGATAGTGGATCTTATATTTCCTATGGTGAAAGATCGAGAATCTTTAAAAGATTATTGGAGAAGAAATGCTGATAAAATAGCTGATGCTGTAAGAACAGAGAAAAGAGTAATCTATTTGACTGTTGGCGATCCTGCATTATATAGTACCTGGATATACATACAAAGAGAGCTACAAAAGAATCACAGTGATATAGAAATAGACATAGTGCCTGGTATTGCATCTATCTTTGCATTTGCTGCTCAGGCAAAAATGAGTCTAGCGGAAGGCGATGAAACTCTCGCGATAGTTCCTGCTTGTTATGATCTAGATAGAGTTAGACAGACAGCAAACAGCTGTGATACAGTAATTTTTCTCAAGGATGGCAGATATTTTGACAATGTAATTGAAATGCTTGCTGACGTAGGCTTTGCAGACGATTCCATGATTGGAATAGCTCAAGATGTATCAGTAACAGGAGAAATAATGAAAATGAGCAAACTTAGCGATTTGCGTGGAATAAAAGGTACTACAGAGAAATACTTCTCTATAATGGTGGCAAAGAAGAAAAATGGTTGAAGACAATACGGTTTTTTTCGTAGGGTCAGGTCCTGGCGACCCTGAACTTATAACTATTAAAGCAAAAAGGCTGTTAGAAGAAGCAGATGTCGTAATTTATTCTGGTTCGTTGCTAAATCCAGATATATTACAATATGCAAAGAAAGAAGCGCAGCTGTACGATGCTGCTCTCTTAGATAGAGAAAAAATTTATGAAATTCTAAGAGATTCAACGAATAATGGCAAAATTGCCATTAGATTCCATGATGGCGATCCTGGACTTTTTAGTACAATAAGGGAGCAAATTGATAAATTAGAAAAGGATGGAATACAATGCAAAGTAGTTCCAGGAATAACCGCAATACTTGGTGCAGCTTCTGCCATGAACTTGGAATTAACTCTTCCAGGTAATACTCAAACTGTAATAATAACACGTGCAGAATTTAGAACTCCTGTACCAGAGAGAGAAAAAATTTCAGAACTTGCAAAGCATGGGGCCACAATGGCATTTTATCTCAGTGTTCATTTGATTACCGATATTGTAGAACAGCTACTGAAGGGTGGAGTATATACAAAAGAAACACCAGCAGCAATTGTTTATCGAGCGACTTGGAAAGACCAGAAGATAATAAAAGGAACTCTTGGAGACATTGTGAAGAAAACAAAAGAATCTAAAATAATCAAAACTGCATTGATTATTGTCGGAGACGCCATAGCACCAAAGGGCTACGAATTTTCCAAAGTATATGATGCGGGATTTACACATGGATACAGACGATCAAGAAAATAGGTGGTGGGAATAAGATATTAGAGTGTCGAAATATGTCTATTGCTACTATGACGCTATATACATTAATCGCAAATAAAAAATCAAATAAAAAAGATTTTATTGATAAATTATTATTTGAGACCTAAATATAAAATTACAGATATATTATCGATTGATGTGTAATTACTTTCAGCGCGCTGATATGTTATAACAGAATCTTTGGATTCATGGAGTATACCGTTAGATCCTAATCCGGATACTCTATGCTTTATCACAATTTAGGCGTTTTATCGTACTCCAGCAATCAAATTTAATATATCTAGATGTATTCTCCAAACTCCAAAATAGCAATGGCAAGATGTCCTATAAATCAACAATAAGCCAAATGATGCTTTTCAAAAGACATCAGGCCTTCTTATTTTCCTGATATCATGTGCGTGTTCCTAGACTGTTAAAAGATTTTTTTAAATTATGAATAATCGCTCAGTTTAATTTATAGGTATCCTATAAAGTTCCTTCTGCAATACAGAGGACCATGCTCCCATTCCATTTCCGCCATGTGCATTGGTGTCTATAATTTCACTGACGACAATTTCCTTTGGAGCCATTGGCGGCCAAATCATTGCAACATACTCGCTGACATTTCCTGCTCTATCAAGGCTTGCCAATTGCATATTCTCTTTTTCAAATCCTTTCATGACGAGTTTTTCTTTTATTTGGTCAACAAACTGATGCTGCCCATGAACTATAAGGTAGATCTTTTTACCGGTACCATTCAAAGA
>DATFPS010000146.1:0-2707 GCA_035264705.1 Nitrososphaeraceae archaeon
CTGATGAATGATGAGAACCTATTTTTGTTAGGATCTGTAGCTGATAGGATTCGTAAGCGCCTTAAAGGTGATACTGTTAGCTTTGTCACTTCTTATTATCTAAATTATACTAATATTTGTGCCGCAAGTTGTCCATTGTGTGCATTTTACAGGAAGGGCAATGAATTCGATGCTTATGCCTTAACTATTGAACAGATTTTAGCAAGAGTTAGTATTGCTATAAAACAAATGGGAGCAACTGAAATTCATATTGTTGGTGGTTTTCATCCAAAGATGGGTCTTGATTATTATGAGGACATGATAAGCACAATAAAGGAAGAGTTTCCTAGTGTGACAATTAAAGCACTAACTCCTGCTGAAATATTTTTTATATCCAGACTTACTCGAAATTCAGTTAAAGAAGTCTTGTTGAGATTGAAGACTGCTGGGTTAGATGCGTTACCGGGCGGCGGAGCTGAGATTTTTCATCCAGAAACCAGGGATGTAATTGTCAGAGGAAAATGTTCTGGCGAAGAGTGGCTTGAAACTGCTCGTCAGGCACACAACTTGGGATTAAGGAGCAATTGCACAATGCTTTTTGGCCATCTAGAAAAACCTGAACATATTGTAGATCATATTTTGAAGATTAGAGAACTCCATAAAAAAACAAAGGGATTCACCACCTTTATTCCCTTAAAATTTAGCTTGGACAATACAGAATTAGAACAAAAAGAGATAATCACTAAAGAGAGTCCTTCTACTTATGACTTGAGAGTTATTGCAGTATCCCGACTCTTGTTAGCAAATGTACTTGATAATATCTCAGTATATTGGGTTGCCTTGGGAAAGAAACTGGCACAGGTCGCATTGTCATATGGAGGCAATGATATGGTGGGAACTGCATTTTCAGAGGAAATATTTAAGGCTGCAGGCAAAACTGCAGGAACCTCAGTTCAAGAACTAGTTAATCTAATAAAAGAAATTAAAAGGAGCCCTGTTCAGAGAGATACATTCTTCAATATCATTAGAAAGTTTAACTAAATCTTTATCACAAAATATAATATATCAACTTATGAGTGGTTTTTCTGATGTACATTATTTAAAATGATATTATATGTGTATGCAATTTACTGTTTCGGTATTAATAGATCTTTATTGTCAGAATCCTTTACTTCATATCAACAAAAGGAAACAGGAGAAATAACAACCAATCAAAGAATCAGATTTCGTAAGACAACAACTACAACAAATCAGACTTTGAATTGATAAAAAAATGCCTTCATAGGTTTTTTCGTAGGATTATGTGTTGCTCTCCTCTATCATGGCTCTTTTCAATTCTATTTTGAAATTGTACATGTTAAGAAACTCTATTATTGATCTATAAAGATTAGTACCGCCGCTTTAATTTTCAGATAGGACGAAAAGGTTTTAGATCAAAGCAATTTCAATAAAACATTTTTTTGAGTCATAAACTTATTAATGATCATCATACAATCAATCTTCGCTGATTAGAATTAGATGATTATTATATTCTAGAGCAAGACTTTTTTGCTTGAGCTTGGAACGAATTTTATTTGCAAACTTTATCATCCTTTCCTCATCGATATCATTTGTATGGATTTCAGCGCGAGTATACTTCACTGGTTCGAATTTTCCCTCAAAATATCCGTCAAATTCTATGAGAGACATTGCACCATACTGTGAAGCCATATCACGCACAATTTCCAAATAGCCTTCAACTCTAGGCAGATAAAATTTTATTGAATCAGATAATACTTTTACATTAACATTATCAGTTTTGCCTTTAGAGTTATTCATTACTATTTGTTGTACAACATTATCGAGCCCCTTTTATACTTACCATACATCGAGTCAATGCTCTACAATTTAGTAAATTAAACTACAGGTATTACATCTGTTAGCTTTTACAGTCATTTCCACAATTGAACGAAATCTAATTAATACAATTTAATCTGGTATGATAAGGAGTCAATGACCTCTAGAGTATTAGATTTTCATTTTATGTTTATCTCTTTTGATCATTTCCTAGTCATTCACACTTCAGCTAATGCAATACTATCATTTGTCATTATAGTTTACATATAATACATAGATCATCTTGCTACAGAATAGCAAATGTTACTACTATTATACCAAATTGTGTTGATATCAATAGAGCATCCTATTGTTTTCTCTTCCAATAGATTCTATTTAATAATAAATAAAAAAAATATCTTAGCATATTCATATAATTTATGTTGTATTCAAATTAGCTTAATTTCCATATTATTATTGTCATTAATATCCATAATAATAATAATAATAATAATAATAATAGCCATTTGATGACGGATTAATAGAATATAATATGACAACACGAGTAATCCTAACATAGCGGTGAATCGACAGTTCTATCTAGTTCTCATGGTTAAATATAAAGCTCACTACAATAAAATAAGTGAATTTGTTGTCTGATTCTTTTGCTATTTAGCATTAGTTTAGAGACATATACAGGCAATAAGATATTTACCAATTCTCACTATACTCTCTATCTTTATATCAACAAAAAATCATAAATAACCCAGTGAAACTTCATATTCAAGCCAATTTGATTGTTAATTCTTCTCCATTGCCAATTGGTACCATCACAGATTCAATGTTAGGTTTATTTTTAATATAATTGGTGTAATCTATCATCATTGGCCGATACTCTTCTGGATATAACATA
>DATFPS010000147.1:0-5222 GCA_035264705.1 Nitrososphaeraceae archaeon
AGTTACGGACATGAAGACCTTCAGAAGTAAGCCTATAATAACAGTTCTTTCAGGTCCTGCTGCTAGTGTCGCAGGTGCATTACTATATCTTCATATATTAAATGGAGTTTTCATAGAGATTGGTGGCACATCAACGAATGTCTGTATAATAAAGGATGGTAAACCGGAGATCAGATATGTAACGATAATGCAACATTCAACGTGCATCCGATCATTAGATGTTAGGGTTGCTGGTATTGCAGGAGGATCTCTTGTAAGATGGTCAGGGAGAAAAATAACAGATGTTGGTCCAAGGTCTGCACACATAGCAGGTCTGCCGTACTCGTGCTTCGCTGATATAGAAGAATTGGAAGTAGGTCAGATTATTACTTTTATACCAAAGGATGGCGATCCTATGGATTACGTTGCTATAGAGACAAGCGGTGGTAAACGTTTCGCAATCACAAATACGTGTGCTGCCAATGCATTAGGATTAATCCCAGAAGGTGATTATGCATATTCAAATCAAGAGACAGCAAAATTTGCATTATCTATTCTGGCGCAAAGGATTGGAGTTACGACGCAAGAAGCAGCAAAATCAATTCTCGAAATATCAACTAAAAAGATACTTGAAATTGTAGAACCAATGCTCAAAGAGTACAAGTTGAGAAAGGACCATATTGTAATTATTGGAGGCGGTGGGGCTGCATCAGTATTAGTTCCTTATTTAGCACAGAAATTGCAGAGCAAGTACACGATTTCTGAACATTCAGAAGTGGTATCTTCTATTGGTGTTGCAGCTGCAATGATACATGAAGAACGTGAGAGAACAATCAATAGTCCTAAGCCTGATGACGCTTCTTCATTAATGGAAGAAGTAAAACAAATTGCTCTTAACCGTGGTGCTACTCCAGAATCACTTACCGTCCAATCTGAATACATCAGTGAGAGATCATTACTTCGTGTAACAGCGGTAGGTAACGTTAGCCTAGAGACAAGCACTACAGACGCAAAGAAAATCAATTATGAAGAGGCAAGAAAGTTGGCATGTGAATTCTTTGGAAATAAGGAAGGAGTTCGTTCTATATATGACATGGAAAACTACCATGTATTTGCATGTGAGATATACAAAAGAAAAATATTCCTAAAGTCAAGGAAACAGTCAGTATTGGTGCTGGACAAGTTTGGCCGTGTAAGACTATCTATTGAAAATGCAGTAATATTTAATGGAAGTCCTAAAGAGGTTGCAGATAAAATTGATTTCTTGCTTCTACGTTCGAAGGGAAATCCATCTTCTAATGACCTTGCTCCACAAGTGCACATTCTTGATGGCGTGAAAATTGTAGACTTTTCTAGTCTAATCGCCCCTGAACAAGTTTCAAGAGCTGTCAGATATGAATTAGAAAAGGTTAACAATCAGCAGGTTACGGCCATTATCAAATTATTATAATCAGAATAATGCTATTAAATTGTATAAAATAGTTATATTGTTAATTTCTTTTGTCTTTAGAATTCACATATCGAGGTCTCTTACGTACATACCTATAAAGGGGATTTTAATGTGAGGAAATAGTTGGATAACAAATTATATTGAGAATCGAGATATTCTTTAGCAATATTATAGGTACAACGAGTCCTATTCGTTATCTATTTGATAGTAAATATTAACATTTTTAAGAATGGGGTTGTTCGATCAATCTGTTCGTCTCTTGCAAAAGGAACTCTCGGTAATAGCGGGACCATCCTCTCCAGATCTTGCTGCAAAAATTGCTCAAGATTTGGGGGCAGAATTGATCCCCGTAGATGTTCGGATATTTACAGACAGTGAAAGTAAAATAAGAATGGGCAACGTTAAAAAAAAAAACTGTGTTATAGTTCAATCGACATATCCTCCCACCGATCGACATATTTTGCAAACACTAATGATGATCAAAAAGTGTACTGACGACCTAGCATCAGATATTTGTACTGTTATTCCATATATGGCATATGCACGCCAAGACAGGGCATTTCAAGATGGAGAAGTCATTAGCATGGAATTAATTGCAAAACTACTAGAAGCTGCTGGGAATAAACGATTGATAACAATAGACATTCATAGTGCACTGGCATTATCATATTTTAGAATTGATGCCCAAAACATTTCCTCAATTCCTCTTTTAGCAGATCATGCCGCTAATAATATGAAACTTAATAGAACTGTTGTTGTTTCGCCAGATGCAGGAGGAATAAAACGCGCGTATGAATTTGCAAAAATTTTGGGCACTGATATTTTAGCTCTAAAAAAATATCGCGATCGTAACTCTGGAGAGGTATTTATTGATGATAAATTAGAATGTAGTGTTGCAGATAGAGACATTATTCTCGTTGATGATATAATAACTACTGGTGGGAGCATAGTGAAAGCATGTCAAGTTTTAAAGAAGAACAAAGCTGATAAAATCTATACAATGTGTGTTCATGCATTATTGGTTAACAATGCTGCTGAAAAGATAAGAGCAGCTGGTGTACAAGAAATAATTTCTACAAATTCAATACCTAGCCGATATGCTAAAGTTGACCTAAGTAATATCGTATCAGCAAGTCTTCGTTCCTTACTTCACTCATAATAAATTTTCCTTTTAAAAATTATCTCGTAATTATCAAGGTTATTTGTATTTATTTGTCATTCTCAGCCTATTACTATAGTACTGAGTTAAGCAGTATAGAGGAAAGATTACATCTTTAAATACTCGGAGTTCAGGACAAAAATATTTCTTCTCAGCGAATTATTGTAATATATCCTTCTAGATATGGAGGATATGAAATTCGTATAAAATTTACAAGTGAAATCAACTCTTTAATCTCTAGTTATAATAATTGATTATAATATTATATTGACATCAGTTTTGATAAGTAGGTTTGAAGCAATAAAAACGGATCGGAATAGAATTTTTTTGTCATTCTGATTTAAGAACGTAATAAAATGTGATTAATCCTATGCAAACAAATTGAGAAGAAGAGACAGAAGAATTCAATGCTCAAAGACATGCATTGTAATGAAATCATGGGATCTCAACGAGAACCACCAATTTAGTGAGTATAAAACTACTAAAGAGAAGATCAGGTCTAATTATTAGTACAGTAACTTTAAGTTAACAGATAACCAACAGTATCAATGCAAAGAATTACCTTAAAGGTAATGAGCATGTTCAATAAGAACTAGAATACGATAATAACATGACAAAAGAAAAAAAGCGTCTATCATATAGAAGAAGATGGCTCGTATTGTGACGATTACATCATGGTTAATATGCGATTAATATTTCTGGGAACATCTGCTGCTGTACCTTCATCAGAACGTGGACTCTCTTCTATAGCATTGGTTAGAGGTAATGAATTGCTGTTATTCGATGCCGGCGAGGGTATGCAACGGAATTTCATAAAGGCTGGTCTAGGTATGAATAAAAAAATGAAAATTTTTATTACTCATATGCATGCCGATCACTGTGTTGGACTTCTTGGGCTCTTGCAGACTATGTCTTTGCAAGGAAGAGAAAGAATACTCGATATTTATGGTCCGCAAAGATTACCCGAATTTCTTAAAGAGAATATGCGTATTATGAATTTCGGATTGAGTTTTAATATTAGTATACATTTAATCGGCAGCGAGGGTATCATTATAAAAGAGAAGGATTACCAAGTTAGCTGTTGCAATGCATATCATTCAATACCTTCATATTCATATTGTCTAACAGAATTTGAAAGGCCAGGAATATTTAGTATTAAAGAAGCCAAACGATTAGGAATTCCGGAGGGTAAATTATATCATGAACTGCAACATGGTCAGGATATTGTATACAACGGTAAGATTATTAAATCTAGCCAAATAATAGGTCCTGCCCGACCTGGAAGAAAAGTAGGAATATCCGGTGACACAAGGCCAACATTAAGATTGCAAAACTTTTTTAAAGATTGCGATGTGCTGATTTTTGAATCAACATACAGCTATGAAAAACATCAGAAGGCTCTCGAAAGGTTTCACTCCACCGCTACAGAAGCAGCAGAACTGGCAAAAGCATCTGGTGTCAAAAAGTTGTTTCTCACGCACTTTAGCCCAAGATATAAAGAAACGACTCAGTTAGTTCAACAAGCTAGTAGTATCCATGATGATGTGGAAGCAGCTGATGATCTTAAGGTAGCAGATATTCATCATAGAGAAGAGTAGAAATAATTTTCCGCTATGTTGTCCGGTATAACAGAATTCAATTAATGACAAGGCTATTTTTATAAGATAATATGCAGAATACTAAATACCAAAATAAAGTGCATATGTCCTAAAGAAATACTTGCCGCAAATGTTATGATTTTGGCTGACCAATTGTAAAATTAAAAAAGACATCGCTATCAAAATTTAAAGCTAAAAAACTGATAATATCTGAGTATCGCATACGGTTTAGAAGGTAGATGATATATGCTCAACTAATTGCCTTTAAAAAGCCTCTGACAAGTTCTTTTTGATCCGGTCGTAATCCAATTATAGCTTCAATGAGTTCTCTCTCCATCGCTATCTGCTTTGAAATCACCGACTGCAACTTTTTACTATCCATTGGTGCTATGTTATCAATTAAGCCAGTACTGTAAGCGTAGATATACTCACTTATTATTTTGGATGCAAAAGATGGAGCCAATCTTATCATTAGTAATATTCCTTCGCGCATTATATTGTCACTATGCTCCCCAATTGGAATAGATGTAATGTATGTCTCCAGCATTTTCATTCTCTTGTCACCAATCTCTTCTATCGAAGAAGAAACTAGCAATCCTGTCTCTGTCAGTTCATAGAAAGGAACACCCTCAAGTTGAAGAGCTTTAGGACCGCGCCTTAAGGGAAGCCTTCCTGCTTCTTTCACAACTCCTGAGGGAATTAGCACCTCATCAAGATCTCTAAAAATTCCTGAATAGATATTCTGCCATAAAATACCATGTTTCTTAGCTATAGCATGAGCAATTGAAGTTCGAGTACGCAATTCTGGACTTTGCTCTGTTGCAAGATGGGCTATGATTCCGCGTTGTCTCTTCGCCTCGCCTGTAAAGTTATTCTTGCGAGTCTTGAAGGTATCAAATATCGCAATATTACCTTTATGCTCTTTCAATAGATCTTCAGCCTAAGCCCTCTTTATTTGCTAAAGTGGTTGTAATTATATTTTAATTTGTTGGTAATTTTTATAAAACTCTTTATAATTTTAAATAAAGAAATTTGC
>DATFPS010000148.1:0-2756 GCA_035264705.1 Nitrososphaeraceae archaeon
ATTTAAATGAGCAATTAATTACTCCCTCGCGCAAAAGGTTAACCACAGGGTCTAATGGAAATATAGATTATGGAAAGGATGGGCCACATATACTTTTAACTGCGAATACAAGATGTCGTTGAATCATATTTAACAGTCAATATATATATGTATATGTATATATATTTATATATATAAGACGATTGGAATCACCGTATTTTCCATACAAAACAGCTGATAACCCTAAGGCGCTCTAAAGTTAAATTTGTGTATGTCGTGCCCTAAAGTAATTACATCTACTCACTATGTTCACTATTAAGCAATTCCATCACCGCTTGGTTTTGAAACATTTTCATCAATAAAGATAATAATTATAAGCACGCCCTGGTGTAGGCAAATATGTATCTATCAGGTTGGTTCTATATTATTTGAAAGTCAAGGTCCACAGCTGCCGCCTTCACTTTTACTTGCTCAATTTTTTATGTGAGTATCCGTATAGCCATATAGCATAAAATAATTAAATAAAATGTCACGTCATGCCAATATGAATGAGATAAAAGAGATATTATTATTATTAGGATTTACAACACTAAAACACAAACTAGATATGTACAGAGTTTAATCCTCGATACCAGAAATGAAACGCGTGACAATTGGTATACCTTCGTACAATGAAGAACGGAATATAATCAACCTTTTACGCTCCTTGAAGGTCCAATATACAAATGATTATTTCATATCAGAAATAATCATTTCAGATGATTCAACTGATAGCACACCAGAATTAGTCGAAAGGTTCGCAAAAAAAAATTCACATCTTAATATTAATTTGATACATCATTGTGAGAGAAGAGGAGCTGCGGCCGGTTGGAATGAAATCTTCAGTAGATCTACTGGCGATGTCATTGTGTTATATGATGCTGATATTGTTATCAATAAAGATACTACAGCACAACTTGTATCTTCCTTAGAAACACGAACTGGCCTGTGCGCCTCAAATCCAAAGCCTATTCAATATAAGGGGATAGCTGGCAGGGCATCTTCATTCATTGCATACTGGCTTAGGTCAGTTAGAAATCGAGGTTTGTCACAATATACCGTCATGGGAAGAGCCCTTTCAGTCAGTTCGGAGGTTGCAAAAAAAATAAGCATACCAAGTGATATAATTGCGATAGATTTGTATCTTCAATGTAAGATCCTTGAACTTGGCTTAGATATTTATTATAATGATAAAGCATGGATTTATTTCAGACCTGCAAATAAACTCTTTGACTTTGCTTCACAAGTTATCAGGGCATCCCATGGTCACAAACAAGTTTATTCTTATTACTCTAAATTTAAAATTGGTCTTCCCTTAAAAATTGCTGTTATTGAGGCAGCGCGTAATTTGATCCATGATCCAATAGGAGCTTTGTCCGTTCTGATTTGCTATGCAATAATTCCATATTACAAATTGAAGATAAAAGAGGCAGGATCTGCTAAATGGTATACTGCTGATAGCACAAAGGCGTTTGATTATAACGATAGGCCATAGTCTGCTTATAAAAAAATGGTTCTACCTGCATAACTAACCCATGATATAATCTAGGAGAAAGTCTGTCTGAAGCTACAATGATAAAGTAAATAGATCATTTATCCATGTCAGAGGAATAAGACGAATGGACATCATTATGGTTATTTTGGTTATGGAAATATTGTATAACTCTTGGGTTATCGTCATATGAAAAGACTTGCATGATTGATGAAAGTTACTGTTATTGTTAAATTTCAGAATTGAAATATACGAGTCTAATCGTGTTCTTGTTGTAAATAAATACGAAAGATGCAGTAGAACTAGCTGCTCTCTGGCATAGTATGGCTAGATACACTACTCATTCAATTCTATTTGTGTGATCTGCATAACATATCCATCTATAATATCTAATTGTTAATCGTTAATCTTACTAATAATCTGCTTAAATGGATAACACATGTTAATTAAAACAGATATTAAGTACAGAATATATTTATGCGAAACCTTAAAGAAGTGAGTGTTCCTTAATTATAGACTATTATAAATTAGGACAAGTTCAGATAGTAGTTGGACACGTCATAATATATATAAGTTAAAAAATTAAGAGAGATGGGTTGGTTGTGGCAGTGGGATCTTTGCTTGGATATGTTTGTACGCCACATGAGAAACACTATGATTTGTTAATAGATCTGTGGAGACAAAACAACATTATTTCTAATATTTACTTTGTCACAGCAACATTCTCTGAGGAAACGCTTCCATACTTCCCAAAGAGGGCAAATCACTATATCGTTGCATCGTTTACAAATATGCAAATTGTTTTAGAAGATATACGTAAGAAAAATATGGACGGCTTATCATTCATCTTTAGTCTGGATAGCGCTTTTTTTGAACGCTGTGGTGAGAAGCTAAACTATATTTCGACATATTTCACAAAATACAGTTACAGTGAAATGGAAATATGCGATATTGAGAACGTTATAATTAAAAGAGAGCGTGTAAAAAAAGCGAGTTTAGCCAATATTCGAATCTTGACTACAGAACAGCTGAAGTTTACTTTTCCTTATTCTAAGAATGTTATAGTACTCGAAGTAGAAGGAGAAAAAACACATCAAAGCGACCAAAAGTATTGTGAACAAACTAGGAGAGAAGTAGCTAGAAAAGGCATCCCTCTAAATAATCTTATGAGCTTTTCTATACTGGAAAAATTAAAGTAAGTTGAAATGGCAGATACGCAATTATTGACTTATTGGATTTAAATTTT
>DATFPS010000149.1:0-4499 GCA_035264705.1 Nitrososphaeraceae archaeon
TTGATATGATGTAATGTGAAGGTTGGACATTTTGGTATGCTCTTGCTGCTGTTATCTCATCATCATAATAGAAGAACCAAATTGGTATTGTTATTGCTGAAAACAATACTGCCAAAGCTATGGAAACCAAGATAAAGTCAATAATCCAAGCCAAAAATCGATCTCCCCAATTAGCAAGTATTATTTGTCTGGATTTCTTCTTTTCTTCTTCTTCTTTTCTTCTTTCATCAGATGATACCATGTGACTCTGTAACACTGATGTTAGGTCCTTACTAAAATATAAAATGTGAGATTCTATTCGGGATGGCAAATCTGAGACAAATTTGTCCTGCATCCCCCACCGATCCCGCTGACTAAATAGAACTCTCGACATTTGTATGTATGATAGAGGTCTTTTTAATTATTAATGGAGACATATACTTTTTTCCAATTGTTTGTTTAATTTTTAGAGTGTATCTGAAACTAGCTTTTTCTGCAGTTTCTTTCGCCTTTTCAACTAAAGGCGAGTCTTAATGAGACATCAATAGTTTATCAAACTTAATCTTACAAAGCCGTTGCGCAGAAACTGTTGCTGTTACTGAATCTATTGATACCATAGGAGGAGCAATGTACATACTACCCTCTGCTCCAAATACACGCTTGTAAATGGTATCTGCACCAAAGAGAATTCTATCTTCTTCATAATAAAGTGATATATGTCCTGGTGTATGCCCAGGAGTATGAATTACTTTAAGACTTCCAATCATATTTTCATCTGACACGTGCTCATCTACAATTATTGGTTCTAACTCCATGCTTCCAAATTTCTTTTAATTCTTCTATTGAAACTCCAGACTTTTTGAGTATGTCAGTTATTGTTTGGCTGGTCGGAGGATCATTATATGGCGGATTATGGGCTAAATAGCCTGCTTCAATCCAATGTGAATAAATCTTAGCACCTGTTCTCTTTCTTATCTCATTGGCAGCCTGTGCATGATCAACATGTAGATGAGTTAGAATTATACGCTTTACGTTCTTGATATCATATCCTGCATTAAGTATATAATCTTCAAGTATTGGTAGTTGTGGAAGAAATGAAGGATCAATCAATGTTAAATCATCTGCATTTCTATAAACATATAAGGAACAACCTTTCTGCCTGGAAAAGGATGGGTGAATCCATCTATCGTATGTACTCGTTTAGTTATTTCAACCATGTTTGAAATACTTCACTACTAAGAACAAGAGTATAGTAATAAGCAGATCATTTACAAATTCGTTATTGCATATGAACTATATGAATATGCATTACAAAGTTATGTTAACAACAATTTTTGAATCACAAGACAGAATCAAAATTCATCCATATTCTAGAATCCAATCTGCTTTGGAAAATTCACTCTTATCACAGAAAAGAGGACCTAGAAATTGGGGATAATGATAAGCATTAGAGTATTAAACCATAACCGAACACATGGCAGATTACAGCTATATATGTTAATATCTCACTACACAAGTTCAGTTATTAATGATAGACCAAAAATTGGCAATTATAACAATTCATGATGTAAATCCTTCGCATTCAGAAAAAATATTAAAAACATCAGACGAACTAGATAAACTAAAAATCAAATACAATATAGGTATTGTGCCATATTATAGCAAGAAATATAATATTAAAGACTATGATGATTTCTGTTATCGTATTTCTTCATTGTTACAATCAGATAATGTAGAGCTCACTTTACACGGACTATATCACCAGGTAGATGGAAATCTAGATGATTTTGATACACATTCAAAAGAAGAGGAAAAGGATGAAATTCAGCAAGGATTAGATATTTTATCAGCTGCTAAGCTACCAAGACCTTCGACCTTTATACCACCAGCATGGCATTTGAGCCGTCAAGCCATAGAAGCATTAAAGGAATTGGACTTTAATATCTCTGAGTCAATGACAAATGTTGAATTTATCCAAATAGGTAAAAATTACTTACTTCAGCCTGTCATGAATTGGGATCAACAAGGAGACAAAGAGAAAAACAAACAAACGCTAGAGCAAAACAAACAGATGTTCTACAATAGATTGTTTAATGTAGGCGGCAAAACTTATGGACTATTTAGAATAGCCATTCATCCTCCACATGATCCTGATGAAGCATTAGTGGACCAGCTTGAAATGATAAAACATCTAAAAGAAAAAGAATCTTATGAATTTATGAAATATTCAGATTTACTTAGTCTGCAATCTTCTTCTTCTTCTATCTGATCTAGTTAACCCTCTGTATTAAGTATATAACTTCAGCAATTTTAAATGATTAAGGATTTATTTAATATAAGTTAAAGTATTAATATTAAATTACAGACCTTTCATACTAATGATATTTGGTTATCATACGTGAAATAAAATACGAAGATATAGATAAAGGATTTTTAGATGTCTTAGAGAATTTAGTTCCTCCGGATATTTCTGATAAAGAACATGCTAAAAACATATTACAAAAAATAAAAATGAATCCATTACATAAAATATTTGTAGCAGAAGATGATTCAAATGGCAAAGTAGTTGGAACTACTACATTACTTATCGAACCAAAATTTATCAATAAAGGTATGAAAGTTGGCTACATAGAAGACGTATCTGTAAGAAAAGAATATGAAGGATTAGGAATTGGATCAAAACTTTTAATCTATGCTACCAATCATGCTGTTTCAAGAGAAGGATGCAGAAAGGTATTGCTATATTGTTCAGAAAAAACAAAGCCATTTTATGAAAAGTTGGGATACAGTTTGGCTAGTGACACAGTTGTTATGAAATTTGAACGTTGATGAAATATTCTCAGCCTCCTCATCATTATGATTTTGTAAAAAGATAAATAATATCTGTTAGTATGACAGCGTTTTTTCTGTGAGTTGGTTATCTCTTCCTAAAGAATCTGGTCATGTCCACTTGAATTATCGTCTTATCAAGATTCTTATTAGCTTCTCTTTGCAAATGTATCATTTAATCTCTAGGAATAAAAGTCATAATCAGCAGATGATGATAATTCGCTGGATTTAGAGTGCTGCCAGGATTTGTAGACAGCACCCAAATTGTTTTTGGTCAGGTTCAAAAGCTATCCAAATAAGAAAAGGAAGCTTTTGTCTTTCATAGGGTTAAAAAAAATAATACGAGAAATAGAACTCAAGAAACAACTTTTGCTAATTGACTATAATATAACTATTGATATCCTTGAAGTGTATAAGACAAATTTACCATCATTCGAAAAATATATTGATTTAAAAAAGGAATTAGAAGAGATAAAAAGATAGTAAAAAAAAGGATTACAGAACAGAAACTATGAATTAGAAGTAAAAGACTAGATGAGCAATACAATTGGTCAATTCCACAATGGTATATGGATCTCATTAATAGCCACCGCAACAGCTGTAACAAATTAACCACAGAACAATTATGGAAGATGGCTAAAGATTTAGTAAATAATCTTAGAAAATATATTGATATTGCATTTTCTCTCAAAGAGCGTTATTTGGAATTTGCACAAGATGATAATAATAATATTGTACAATAGATTGGAGGCAATTGAATATACCTACGTGTGCATTTGCATCCATATCTATTTGAAAAGAATATAACAAATGAATTTAGAATCTAAAGAAAAATAAGAAATAGTCAGTCTGTTGCTCCGCCATTTCCTTCTTCATAGTATTCCGTTTCTTCTTCTTTTTTTTCTTCTTCCTTTGTTATTACATCTTCAGCAGGTGTTGCAGCTGGGTCTTCGTTGTCATTCATGTTTCTTTGAAGTTTCCTTTTGTCCTTATCTGACTTATTTATTGGTTCTTGATTACTACTCATTATTGCATATCAATACGTAGGTTAGTTGTTTATTATATAAAGCCCTTCTTATCATTTCATAAGAAGAAGAAGTAGAACGGTAGAAGTGAATGTTTTGATGATCGTGACCATTTTACACATAGAAGACTAATTGTAATAGACTACGTGCTCATTATTGGTTGAAGACATACACATATTGTATTTACATCTGAAAATGCCATAATAACGATATCACATATATCTATAAGTTATATTTTTCATCTCATAATTAGGACATTATGGTCAAAGAAGATAAGAGGAATACCCAGATAATAGAACAAGGAGATATATTCTTCTTTTATAGACCCAAAGTTGATACTGAAGAAGTTAAAGACATTAAAGACATCCAGAGATTTTATATGGTTACCTTACCAGAGGAGGAGAAGGAAAAGAAGAAAGACATCTACAGACTATTTTTAATAGGTCAAAAACAATTACCAAAGATTGTTGAAGGTAAATCTACCTCTGAAGAAAAAAACTGGGCATTGAATATACTTGTAACTTCTAATCCAGATGATATACATAAGGAACTTTTACCTGCTGAATACACTACTGAGACAAGAGGTAAGAGAAGACTTGCAGCTGCAGCACCAGCTGGAGAAGGAAAGTATGCAATAGTTAAACATGATAACCATACAGAGTTAGC
>DATFPS010000150.1:0-2755 GCA_035264705.1 Nitrososphaeraceae archaeon
AATGGCGTCATGCTTTTTATGTGGAGAACCTAAGATCAAAAACTTTTCCATAGAATCTGGATTCATTCCAGCGTCATCTTCAATGATAACTGTACCATTTTTTAAAAGAGTAACAAGAACCTTTGTGGCATCTTCATCAAAGGCATTCTCTACTAACTCCTTCACAATTTCATTAGGAGAAACCCATGTTTTGGTTGCAAATTCTCTAAAAAAAGATGGATGTATCTTTAGTTCAGCTGTCATCTCTCAACGAAGAGAGTACTAGCTTTCATTTATTTATTGCTTGTGAAATTAATTTTGACAATTTAGTCAGTAGAATTAGGGTTATAAAAAACGCTATCGGTCAGGATAATTGTTGTAATTATATATCATACCTTTGCTATTCTAAGGTGTGTCTAGAAGGTACAATAAGGAACTGGGTATATATGTATTCTCTGAATGTAACATTTCGTCGTTTGTGTTGGTGCCATAAGAAAAACTATCAAATATCGACAACTCTTAAACTACTGAAAAGCTGAGAAATTTTAGTATCATTACAACAGAGATAGAACAGATCTAATTTCACGTGCTAACAATAATCTAGGATCCATAATATGATAACTTTATCAATAAATTATTCAAAATAATATTGTCACACTTAAATAACAAACATGATACTTTGGCCCTCGAACATCCAACATTTATCGTCAAGGGGCTATTATTCTTGCTTCTTCTAGTATCTATGAATACTTGATTAACGTTATCGATTTTATTATCATAAGTTATAGAAGTCAATATAATACCAAATTTTTTTATAACGGCTAATCGAGATAGGATGTTTTTCTTCTAAGAAGAATGGCAATTAGTTCTTTGTTAACCTGTCTCATTAATCTCATGAGGTAGAAGAAACTGCACGAACATACTAATAATGTACATACCAGCTAACATAATGCCAACTTTGAGACCAATTTCCTTTTTGAACATGGGTATCAATGCTATTAATGTTACTGATGTCACAAGTACAACTTGATACGCTAGAAGATTATTCAAACTTATTGATGCATAAAAGCCACCGTGATACATTGCTCCAAATACGGCGACAGCTAATAGTAGAGTATTGTTTAATATTTTTGATCCTAAGACATTTGCTATAGCTATTGCTGCACCTGCAGCACCCTTCCTAGCCAAAATCATCATAGAAACTTTCTCAGGCATCTCGCCTGCTATTGGACTAATGATGACCGCCAGTATAACAGCAGAAATTCCGACCTCTATAGAAAATCCTTCTAATGAATGAATAAAAGGCTCAGCCCCTAGCAAGATCCCGATTGTCCCTGCTAGAAATGCCAAATACGCTTTGAACATCTGCCTGTTAAATCCTTTATATGGCTTGTGTTTTTCTTTCACTTCCACCATCTCGTGGTTGCCGATGTTATGAAGCAAGTCTGTAGGCTTCATTTTTGATTTTTCTGTTTTCATTTCAAATAGAGCCATTGTTAGATAGGCGACAAACATGAAGGCAAAAACAATTCCATCAATATAGTTATAGCCATCTATGAACAAGACCCCACTTACTATAGCCGTGATAATAAGGAATATTTTATCCAATTTGAATGCGCTCACATCTACGCCCTTTAGTGGAGATTTTGAAAGGCGGGTAGTTGCAATAAGCAACATTATAGCTAATCCCAAAGTCATCATCAAAAGATTGCTGCCTAGTCCTGCACCTATGGCAACACCGTAGAATCCTCCAGCGGCGGCATAAACGACTATCGCTATCTCTGGAAGCGTAGTAGCCACACTAAGAAGTGTCCTACCTACAAATTTTCCTCCATATTTTTTTGAAAGGTGCTCTGCACCGTAAGAAAGGATCCAACTAGCCACTGTTAATTCTGCAAGCCAGAGTAACATGGTAGGCAGATTATTTTCAGCCAAGCATGAATCTATCCTTGGAAAGGACAATATAAATCACATTATACAATTGAAAATCATGCAGCCTATTATAATAAAAGCAATAAAAAAGTTACACAGTGGATCACTCACACTATAAAAAAATATTTTTCTGCATTGAAGATTTAATTTGCAAATGGAAAAATTCTAAGTTGTTGCTCAAATCTTCGATGCCAAACAATGCTTTCGCAGTAGGCGTTGTAGTTAACATGATCATTAGCGCAGGGACAGCAGCACATACTATCATAGTGAGAATTATCAGCACTACTGCAGTCATCTTTTCAGCCATTACCCTAGCAACTTCGATTTGGATATATAAATTTTAAATCTATTTTTATTACTATTTGCGATTTTGCATTAGCTATTTTTTTGTTTTGCTTTGAGTAATAGAAGAGGATCCGAAGGAGGAGACAAATAAATATTGATACAATAAGGAATGTAAATTTTAACGGATATTGTCGAAATCTCTCTCACGATATGGCAGAAGCCAAGCTTTATGTTAAATTGGGTTCGTCACCTAAGTGCTGAAAATATTGTGTCTATTCTATTATTATAGTATCTAGGAAGATATGCTCAAATTTAACACTAATTATAAGAGGGTATTGCTAGCTTCACAAAAATTTTCTTATAACCGATATGTTGTTTGTTATCATGTTATCTTATATATGGGTTTAGTGTATATTAAATGAGCTTTTTTGATACAAAATAGTTTTCCGATGAGACAATGGCATGTTGAACATATGGAAAAAATAGTTGTAAAGTACGTAAAAGGATTATCCGAGAATGCTTCTGCATGGGAGAAGAGGCAACACAAACGATACGGTAA
>DATFPS010000151.1:0-10923 GCA_035264705.1 Nitrososphaeraceae archaeon
TAGACCATAGATTGGAGAACCAAAGAAATGATTATCAATTCTATTTGAATCCAATACAATACGGATAACCTTATCATTTAATATAGAGACAGATATTGGTACATCTCTCCACTGCATTACTCCATTTGATATTATGTCGGCTGCACCTGAGAATATTATACTATTATAAGCATTTTGTGATATAGAATTATTATTGGCTGCTGTTGTTATATTTATAGTGTGTGCTGATAGAGTGTTATTAGTTAGTAATCCCATCTCCGAAGTATAAGGCTTGAAAACAATTAGATGATCATGGATCTCCATACCTGTAACTGTTATCATTGTTATATTTGACTTGAAATATGTCACGTTTCCTCCCGACACATCAAGTCTCCATCTACCATCTAAAAGGTATATCTCCGATGGTACATTAGCGGCTAATTTAGTCAAATTGTTCTTATTTATTCTTACGTCTTCCGGTTTTGCACTAACTTGACTAGTTATCGTTCCTTCTATATTAAAGTCATCGTTGATAAGAGTAGTGATATTAGCGGAGTCTATCGTAGTTTTATTATTATTATTATTTACAAAGGTCATATTAGACAGAAAATTAAGGTTATGATTATTATCAGCAAGATTTTGTGCTAATACTGACGATTTATTATCATGATAAATTATTGATAGTATTACGATAAATCCCAAACTTAGTACTATTGATTCTGCAGCTTCTCTTCTCATCATATTGTCTATAATGCAGCATGATTTCATCGTGAAAAGGAATTGCGTTAATAGAACTTAAACATTATTGAAGACCAACAATAATTGGTGTTAATAATAAATATGCAACCATAATCCGATAATTATTATAACAATAGAATAATGAAAACCAATGTTGGCATACGCCTTGATAGAAGCTTCAGAATCTTCGTCGACTTTTTGTTATCATTTTCCTCGAATGTTAGACTTGCATTACTTCTAATATGTGCTGTTTCTTCTCCTTCTATTAACACAATATTGTATGGGTAATGACCTATGTGAATTATCTAATGCTATATAAAATGTAGTATGGTATTTATCAATCTGATATTAGTGATCTTGCAGTTTTGAAAATATTTATCCACATTTGCCATGTTAGCTTATGGGTGTTTGTATTCTGTCTGCTAGGGTGATAAGAAGCAAGGAGAGTCTTATCTTTTCCCATACAGTAATGAGCGCCATGGTCAAAAGCTAATCCTTTCAAATTATTAGCCTTACAATATGCATCAAAAGCAATTTTTCCAAGTGCTAGAATGACTTTAGTTTTACAATTTAAAATGTTTAATTCTGCCAAAAGATATTGTGAACAATTAGATATTTCAAAAGGGCTTGGTCTGTTATTAGGTGGAGCACATCTCACTGCTGCAACAATATAAGCATCTTTTAAAACTAGTCCGTCATTTCTAAACTGGCTTGTAGGTATATTTGCAAATCCTGTTTGAAATAGTGCTTTTGCAACCCAATCGCCCGAACTGTCGCCTGTAAACATTCTACCTGTTCTATTTCCACCGTGAGCAGCAGGTGCCAAGCCAATAATCAATAACTTAGCTTCTATATCACCAAAACCCGGCAGAGGCTTTGCCCAATAATCTTCATTTATGAATCTTTTTACTTTGGATTTACCTATTTGTTGAATGTAATTTGACAAACGGGGACACAATTTGCATTGTATTATTCTTTCATTAATCCTATGCAGCGAGGATTCTTCCAATGAATTCATATAGCTCTAGTAATCTCATGCTAGTGAATCTAAAAAACATATTAAGGCTTAAAAACAGGGGCTGCTGTTATTTTATAATAAATTTCAAAGCACTACTAATGTCATGCCCGGCGAGTGCTATATTATTTTAATTAAAGCAAAATAGCAACTTCTCATTCATCTATTCGAAACATGCATCTTTTATTGACATAAATGACTAGCACAAATAAACTCTATTATCTATTTAAGAACTTATGAAAGAATAAAAAAGAATAAAGAGTTAGTAAAAATAATATCTTAGTTATTGTTCATAGGAAGAACCTTCAAACAGCGTATTACAAGTATATCACTATGTGTATTATAACAAATCAAGAAATCTTTTATACTTATTTTTTATATTTTCTTCGATTTTTGTATAAATACAAATATCTTCAATTATTACCAACAATTACTCTAGACGGCTTTCTTGAGTCGGATAAATGTAATTATACACAGAAATTATAGATATCGAGAAAAAAATTTGGAATAGAACACTTCCATAGTAAATAAATGGAATATGATTCTGTTAGTTCTGAGTGATTATAAAAAAGGTTCAGAATATCCTTACTAGTTGCATTCATCAAAAAATATCTAATTATCTTTGCTCTACAAACTGGCACAAAGAAAATCATAGAAGTATCATGGAGTATAATCAGCGTCATAAGCTATAATTTTTTATTTAAACAATAGATATTAATAACAAAAATTGAGATATAATAGATGTGTTTTTTATAGAACAAGTTATTGTGTGGCTAATTGGTATTATTGCCATGACTATTTTTGCTTACAAGATAAATGTGATCGATAAATATGGCGCATTATCTGCTGTTCCAATAGGTTTTATTATATTATACTTTGGTGCTACTTCATGGTTTATTGTCTTGCTATTATTTTTCCTAATTTCATCACTCTTTACCAAGTATAAATTCAAACAGAAACAGATGATGGGGCTAGCTGAGGAAAATAACGGTGCACGAGGATGGAGAAATGTATTAGCAAATGGAGGACCATTAGCAGCTATTGCTATCCTTTATTACATATCACATAATCATCCTATTTTTATGTTATGTTTTGTTGGTTCAATCAGTTTTGCGCTTTCAGATACTGTTGCAACTGAAGTAGGCTTACTAAGTAAAGTAAAACCACGTTCGCTATTAACAGGCAAGCAAATTGATAAAGGTCAGTCAGGAGGAGTCACAATTCAAGGGGAGATCGCTGCACTTATAAGCTCACTTCTAATAGGAACAGTATGTGGACTACTAATATCAGGAAATATGTCATTGCGTATACTTATTATACTTTCAGCAGCCATTGTTGGTGGAATGATATCAACAAATGCTGACAGTATTTTTGGAGCGTCTATTCAAGCTAAATACAGATGCATAAATTGTAGAAAATATCTAGAAAAAAGATCTATACATTGTAGTTTTCCTACAATTCAAGAAAAGGGAATATCGATAATTAACAATAATGCGGTTAATTTTATTAGCGCAATAATAGGAGCTGCTATATCTGCCAACTTCATAGTTATATATGAATGAATATGTGTATATTTGGGATAATTATTAGCTCGTTAATATAAAGAAGAATGAGTATATTCGTCTGTTGAGATATATATGATGATTTTCTTTGACTCTATCATTGCAGAGGATTTAATTGTCCCATGAATTTATTTTCTTATATGCCTCTAATTTCCGTCTCACTCTATCCTGGGAGAACTAAAGAACAGAAAGAAGAATTTGCAAAGGCAATAACTGAAGCGGCTATAGAAATTTTAAAGGCGAAAGCTGAACATATAATTGTTGTATATGATGAAAAATCTAAGGAGAATTGGTATATTTCAGGAAAGCACCTTTAATAGTAGCAAACTATTTTATTTTATGCTTAGATTACCATCATTAGACTGAAAATGCCAAAGTTCCCTCTCGTCTCCATAGTACAAATGAGGTCTTCACAAGACAAGATGGAAAATCTGGAACTATCAGTCGACTTTATCAGAGAAGCTGCAAAGAAGAAATCAAATCTGATATGTTTTCCAGAATTCCAGATGGCTTATTCACCAGAGAGCCAGTCAGCAAATCAATTATCAGAGATAGCCGAATCTGTGAACGATGGCAATTTCATTACTACTCTGCGTAAAGCTGCCAAAATAAACAAGATTAGCATCATATCAACAATTTATGAAAAGAGTAATAGTGGGTTTGACAATCGTGTCTACGATACAGTAGTTCTTATAGACAGCAAGGGTGAAATATCTTCAGTTTATCGCAAATTACATCTTTATGATGCGCTAGGTTTTAAAGAATCTGATAAGATGATGGCTGGCAATATGATAGAAAAGCCTGTCAAGACATTGGTAGGAAACATAGGACTGATGATTTGTTATGATATTCGTTTTCCTGAAATGTCTAGAATTTTGACGGTAAAGGGTGCCAATGTTTTGGTCTCACCTTCGGCATGGGTTCATGGTGTTATGAAAGAAGAACACTGGCAGACATTGCTTAAAGCTAGAGCAATTGAAAATGGTTTATATATAATTGCGCCAGATCAAGTTGGCAACATTTTCTCTGGCAGAAGCATGGCTGTAGATCCGTTTGGTGTCGTACTGTTAGATATGGGAAATAGAGAAGGAATGGAAGTAGTCGAGATTGATAAATCCAGAGTCCAGAAGGTAAGAGAACTTCTTCCACTTTTGAAAAATCGCCGAACTGATGTCTATGGCGATAATATCAGCGTATTTAGTTAGCTACGTATTTTTCTTTGATGGACAGAGCATATTTATACACATTTTCCATGGATATCTTAGTTGACGCGAAAATACAATATTGATGATTGGCCAGTTACATACATTACATCTTTCGGTCGTAGTTTTTATTGAGCCTTTCTGAGGGAGCGGAGCAGTTGCTTTACATCCAGCAAAGTAATTAGAACAACCAACGAATCTCTTCTTTGATGTACGAGATATTATAATTCTTAATTGTCCTTTTTGACACAAAGGACAAGTTCCAGCAGTTATCTCTTTGGTCAAAGTAATATCTGCCACATCCGTTATCTTTTCTACTCGATCAACTTCTTTTTCTTTAAATTTAGTGAGCCACTTGATTAAGTTATCAACGGCATATTCTATAATCAAAAAGCTCTGGCTCTTACATATTTCAATATTTTCTAAATCTTTTTCCATTGCTCTGGTAAAATCTGTAGAAACAATATTTGGTACATATTTTTTTATTGTTTCTATTACAGCAAATCCAAGATCTGTGGCTTCAATACCAAAAAATTTTTGACTCGTGACAATATAATTTCGGTTGAACAAAGTACTTATGATTTGTGCTCTTGTAGCCTTTGTCCCAATCTGTTCTTTTTCCATCTTTTCCAATAAACTAGCCTGGTTAAATCGAAATGACGGTTGCGTGAATTTCCCTTTAGAAATAACAACGACATTTCTCAAAATATCGCCTTGATTCAATTTTGGGAGTTCTACTTCATGAAATATAAAATATGGTTCGTAAAAAT
The DNA here is from genome assembly GCA_035264705.1 of Nitrososphaeraceae archaeon. Classification (GTDB taxonomy): domain Archaea; phylum Thermoproteota; class Nitrososphaeria; order Nitrososphaerales; family Nitrososphaeraceae; genus JAJNBK01. The sequence goes on from DATFPS010000151.1 coordinate 5,267, forward strand.
GTATCCATCCTTCATGTATTTTTGATCTTCCTTCAGATTTGAAAACATAACTGCCATTGATATCAATTAATGCTGTTGTATGCTGATTTATCGCTGGATCACCGAAAGTCGCCATGAACCTCCTGACAATAAGATCATATATTTTACAATGCATTCGATCTAGCTGCCGCTTCGGTTTTTCTCCAGTTGGATAAATGGCGGGATGTGCAGGATCTGTTTTAATTCCTTCATTCGGTAAAAGACGATCCTTGGAAAGTAATGCTGCGGTTAAGCTTACGTAATTGCTATTAACTTTAGATAGACGGGCAATAATTTTCTTATAGTCTATAGATAACGGCAGCTTCTGACTTGATGTTCGTGGATAAGAAATCATTGCATTAAGATAAAGCCTTTCTGCAATTGAAAGCGTGTAAGTAGGAGAAAATTTGAATACTCTATATGCCTCCTTTTGTAAGTCGCCTAGATTGAATGGAATAGGAGGATGGAGTAACATTTTTTGAACTTTAATTTGATTAACTAATCCATCTTTGCCATTACAAGCATTAATTATTGAATTAGCTTCTGATAATGTCTGTACCTTGTCTTTTTCATAAAATGCTGGAATTATGTGCCCATTTTTCTCAAAATCTGCTGTTATGCTCCAATAAGGATCTGGAACATGCTTTCTAATATTAATCTCTTTATCTACCACAAAAGCTAGAGTAGGTCCCTGTACTCTGCCAATGGACAAGTTATGGTATCGCTTACCATTATTGGCTACTTTAAACGATTGTGAAAGAGCTCTTGAAAGATTCACTCCGTATATGAAGTCAAGTATATGTCTAGATCTACCAGCTTCAGCCAAGCCCCGGTTAGGTTTTAGCAAATTACCAAATGATTCTCTTATTTCCTGATCTGTAAGTGTTGAGAATTTAGCACGTAGCGATTTGTCATACTTAAATTTACAAGCATATTGAAGGATATTATAACCAATAACCTCACCTTCTTGATCATAGTCACAGGCATGAATAAATTGAGTAGCTTTTTTTGAGACCTCTGATATTGATTTTATAATTTGCTCTACTCTATTTAGTCTACTTGAGTTGGAGAGAAGGGGCATCCATTCTAAATCGAATACAGGATATATCTCTCGATTTTTTGTGATATCGACTAAGCCATATAGGTGACCTATAGAAGGGAATACCATAAAATGATTATTATTATTATTTGAAATAGCATCAAAAAATGGAACGCCTTCTGATGAGATGGATCTTTTAAAATTCTTGGTCCCAAGTGCCTGTGCTATCCTTTGTGCGGCATGAGGTTTTTCACAGATAACAAGTACAAATGGCTCATTCTTTATATCAGGCATGAATCACATTAATAGAATATTTATAGATGTTATTATTGTATAGATCGATGTCTAACAATTTATATATATATGCAAAAAGATATTTCTAAACACATGACAAATAAGGTCTGTGTTCTTGGTGCAGGCAGTACTAAATATGGTAAATTAAATGAAAGTATTATTGAAATGGCATTAAATGCATCAAAAGATGCGATAGAGTCTGCAGGTATTACACCAAAGGATATTCAGGCAGGCTATATCTCAAATGTTTTTGGAGTGGCTGACAAGCAGGTACATATGGCACCCGTTATTATGAGTAACTTAGGAATTCCACACGTTCCAGGACTTACCATCGAGTCTGCATGTGGTTCAGGTTCTGTTATGTTAAGAGAGGCATACGCTAACATAGCTGCAGGATTTTATGATTGTGTTTTGGCATTAGGTGTCGAGAAAATAACACATACAGGAACTACTCAGAGTACTACTTTATTTTCTTACTGTTCTGATTTCTTTTATGAAGGAGGAAATGGAGCATCATTTCCTGGATTATTTGCATCAATAGCAAGGGTATATATGACTACACACAAAGCTAATGAAGAAGACCTTGCTTACGTAGCTGTAAAGAACCATGAAAACGGAATCCTCAATCCAAAGGCTCATGTTCGAAAAAAAATCACAGTTGATGATGTAATGAAATCTCCTGTAGTGGCTTCACCTTTGAAGCTTTATGACTGCTGCCCGTTTTCAGATGGGGCATCAGCTGTCATACTATGTAACGAAGAGTTTGCCAAGAAAAGCCGAAAACCATATGTTGAAGTTATAGGTTCAGGCAGAGGAGCATCACCTGCGGCAGTTCAAGCTCGTGAAGATATTACTACTATTCCAAGCACAATATCAGCTGCAAAGCAAGCATACAAAATGGCTGGTATTACTCCAAAAGATATTGATTTTGCAGAAGTGCATGACTGCTTTACAATAGCAGAAATCATTGATATTGAAGATCTTGGTTTCTTTCCAAAAGGAACTGCTGCTCATGCTGTAAGAGAAGGAGCAACTCGAAGAAATGGCGAAATTCCGATCAATCCGTCTGGTGGTTTGAAATCAAAGGGACATCCAATCGGTGCAACAGGCGTAGGTCAGGTCGTAGAAGTTTTTGAGCAGTTCACCGGTAAAGCAGGAGAAAGAACTATTAAGAACGCAGAAACCGCTCTTACACACAATTTTGGGGCGACTGGTGCAAGTGCTGCTGTTCATATTTTTAGAAAGGTACAGTAAAATAACACTGTCTGGTGCTAACAGGTAACAGCAGCTATGAGTGCACGGGAGAAGTTTATCGCGTCGGCTAAAAAAAATAAAATTCTTGCTAATAAATGTTCGTATTGTGGACATACAATGCTAGAGACAGTAAACTATTGTGAAAAATGCTTTGGTAGCAAATTTGAAACTATCGAAATGGAAGGAATTGGCAAGGTGATCACTTATACGATCCAAGCTGTAGCGCCAGAGGGATTTGAAGATGCTGACTCATATGCGTGGGTCGTTTTCAAGGTAGATAATGCGCCATTTAGAGCTTCGGGGTTTCTTCCTAGAATTGCAACCCCTAAGGATCTACCTATAGGAACAACAGTCAAAGTGACTGGCTTTGATCCAAAGCATGGTCTTTTGTTACAAAAGCTTTAGATGTAGTTACTTTAGTGGACAAGAGAACAACAATACATTATCGCACATGACGATTAGACAACATATGCAAAAAGCTGAGTAGATCAAGTTGCTATCTTCTTGACTTTTGTAGATACTGGGAATCGTCCCATTATTTTTCCAAATGTAATCAAATGCACTTTTAAAAATTTGCAATAGCCTAAAATCTATTAATGATGTATAGATAAAATTAGGTTTAGACTCGCACAAAGATCATGTCAACTTTGAATTTGTAGCTTAGCTTTGTAACAGCTATTTGTATACATACATTAACATTTAGTTTTAACATTTTAATAATCACCTTTGGATAGAAAGAGAAGATGGACAAGCATCAACAATTCATGAGTGATATTTTAACCGCTAGCACAGTAGTTCATAACCAACTCACTCGATTGAATATGCTTGATAAAAAGTTCACTCTAATGGATAAAGACTTTCGTTATAAAATAGCAGCCAACATAAAGGCTGGTAACAATGCTAGGGCAAGAGCTCTTGCACTAGAGCTATCAAATATACATCGAATTCAGCGGACTACACAAAACATGAGCCTTACACTAGAAGTAGTAGTAATACGCTTTAGTACTATCAATGAGTTTGCCATGGTACTTGATACCATTAATCCAACTATTGAAATGATAAAGGATATTCAAAATGATATTTCGAGGGCAGTTCCAACAACAAACCACTTGTTGTCAGAGATGACGTCTATGACATCGGATATTCTACTAAATACCAATATCAAGTCAGAGGTAGGCAAGATTTCAACTTCTTCTGTGGATTCTGATGCACTTTCAATATTGAATGAAGTCGAAGGAATACTTGAAGATGAAGCAAAGTCGCGATTACCTGAAGTTCCAACTACTATTCAGGAGGTTAGGATAGGTAGAGATGTTGAGGAAGTCACAGTTAAAGATAATCGTATGATGATTGAAAGTTAAATCTGTTGACCTGCTAATCAATTGATAGGAGTAGAGCCTATTATATGATTAGTTAATAAAAATTTACAAAGTAGTTTTAATCATTTATACGAATAACGGGTGCAATGGAACAGTTGAGTCACGACTATTCATATCAAACAGAAACTAGGCGGGATGGAGTTTTAGAATCTGCTTCAAAACGAGTTAGAATGATTTTTTCTGTTATGGCTAGCCCTAATAGAATTGATATTCTGCGTATTTTAAATTCTAAAGGACCTCTGACTTATTCGGAATTAAAGTCTCTTGCTGGATTCAAATCTAAAAAGGAGTCTGGAAAATTTGCATATCATTTACGAAAACTGCTAAGACAATCACTTGTCGCTCTTAACAAAGCAGAACGACGTTACACTATCACTAACTTGGGTAAATTGGTATTGAGCCTTGCCAGACAGATAGAGGAAAGATCAATAATTGAAAGTGGTAAAATGTACGTTAGGACCACCAGACATTCAATTGAAGAGTTTAACTCCCATAAGATAATCCAGTCATTAGTAAGAGAGGCGAACATGCCCCTTGAACAGGCAAACAAAATTACAGAAGAGGTTGAAAACAAGATATACAAATTCCAGACTTCCTATCTTACTTCATCATTAATTAGAGAAACGGTGAACTCGGTATTGATTGAACATGGACATGAAGAATATAGAAACAAGTTGGCCAGATTAGGGTTACCTGCTTCTGATATTGTAGAAATATTAAATAATATAGACACAGTGAAGAACGGAGCTGATAGTATAATGTCAAAGGCATCTCAGTCTGTATTCTCAGAACATCTCATGCTCAATATACTTCCAAAAGATATAGCAGATATGCACTTGAATGGTGAAATAAGTATCTCTAACAGTGGAATTTGGAGCTTGCTCCCTGATACTGTATTTCTAAATATTGCTGATTTTGCTGAAGTCGGTCTAGACTTAAAAGGTAAATTCTTAAATGTCTCTAGAATACCTGCGATAAAGAATTCAGATGACCTTGGAATTGCTCTGCCTATATTGATTTCGCTTCTAAGTCGAGAGGTTTCAACAGAAATTGTACTTGATGGAATTATCCCCTTATTAATAGAAGATCAGATAAGAGAACCAAATGAGATTGCATCGCGATTTGAGAATATTTTGATAGCATCTTCTGTAGCCCCATCTTATTCTTCAGCTGGATTTCCTGTTACTACAATAACCGTTCAATTAGATAAATTTGATAAAAAATCAATTGACGCAGTATTGTCTGGTTATAAAAGTTACATTGCTTCTACTCCTGTCCCTAGAATAGGAATATCCCTAATCAATAATGACAAACTAAACGATTATACTGATACTATTGCGCCAATAGTACGCAGTGGTGGTATTATTTCCATTTTACAAAATGGATCTAGGAGTAATAATGGTGTTCGTAAAAATATAGGAGGCAAGGGTTCTGGTACAGTTATGAGTTTACAATCACTTTCTATTAATCTTCCAAGGCTGGCATATCAATCGAATAAGGATGAGACTTATTTCAGGGCAAGACTTGCTCTGATGATAAAGCCTGCATTATCTGCGATGTCGATGAGGAAGAAGGCTATTGCTGATCTTATAAGGAAACAAATGATTCCTGTGATTGCTAACAGCGCACAATTCATACAGCTTGGAACTACTAATGTTATAATTAATCTTACG
>DATFPS010000152.1:0-9587 GCA_035264705.1 Nitrososphaeraceae archaeon
TTAGATATTAGCAAAACAATGAAAAGGCCGTTCTTTTTTCTCTAATGTTGTTGTAGTGCAGACTAACAAACTATGAGTAAGAAATTGTCACCAGCAACAAAATGAAAAATCATCAAATAAATCTTGACAGAATGGTACGAAGACAAAAAAAATAATGAAGTACCAAGCCATGGAGATTCCCTGCCAAAGATTTACATAATATAGTATTAAGGATTATCAGAGATTGATAGCATATTTGCACCCTGAAACAAAGAATAATTCAGAAATTCATCAAAGTCTATCCTTAGATAGATAGAGAGATAGAGAGAGTAGGTAATAGATGTTCAAATATATTTGAGAGTAAATGGATATTGACAGAGAAAATAGTACATTTGAAATATGCATTTAACAGTTATGGAGATATCTAGTAAAATATTATATCACACATTATAATGACCCTAATGTCACGGCTGTGTCTAAAACAACAACAATATCTGCTCTTTTGTTATTATTATTATCATTGAGGTTAAATTCATGAACATCATAAAAATAAACAAGCAAATTGGAAATCTACCATAATACGTTTAAGTGCCATTAGCGTTTAATAAGGAGAAACTGACTTATATTGAAAGAAATTAAGACCGAACTTGAAATCATGGCATCTTCGAAACGTGTGTGGCAGGTACTTACGGATTTCCCAAACTATTCTAAATGGAATCCAGTTATAGTTCAAGTAAAAGGAGAAGCAAAGGTCAGAACGAAGCTGGAAATTCACCTTAGGACCACAGGTGGTAAAAAGAGAATTTATAAACCAATTATAACAAAGGTTGAACCAAATCATGAATTACGTTGGTTTGGAAAATCGCTTTTCCCAGGAATGTTAAATGGCGAACGCATTTTCACTATACATTCTCTTGGAATAGATAATGTACTTTTTTTTCATAGACAGATCTTTACAGGATTAGGCGTTTATCTTGGAGGCAATAGACTGGATAGAGATGTAAGAGGCACTCTGAATGAGATGAATGTGGCTATAAAAAAGCATGTCGAACAGTTTCCTGTCAGTTGACTATCTAATCTTCGAAAAATTTCGTTAAATGATACTTTATATTAAATTGTTTTATATCTTAAATTGTTTTTTCTGATTTGACAATCCACTTGCCTGACTTTGATTTCAATACTATATTGCCAACAAGCTTTCCTCCGCTATAGACCTTTGCGATCTCATCACTGCCACCAAGAAGCGATGATAAAAGACTACCTTTTTTATGGTAACCTGCCTCGATGACTTTCATATTTAACTTGCTGCTTGCCTTAACGATGATTAAGCGAGCTGCTGACCAATCGCCATTCCAAGATATTGCGTCGAAATTACCAAATTTTAAAGTAGATAGAGAATAATTCTCTGATCTAATCTCTAATTTTCTATTTTTCATCTTAGCATATGAATTCATCCAATCTATAGCTTTTGCAGATTTTCCTTGTTCTAATGCGAAGTTGTTTGCACTTGTCAATTTGTATTTATTAGATTATAATTTCTTTTTGAATATTAAAACTTAATATTTGGAGTTAAATTGTAACTTTTCTTTTCATGATTTCTGATAAGCCATAATGAGACCATTTCAAAAACATTACTTATAAGATAACTAATAATATCCATTTGTATTGAATTATTTAAGAAAATATATAATATATTTATAGCAGGATTAATTCCTAGCAGGCATGCGCGCATGCGCTATGTGTGCGCGTATATTAGTATTACGTTGATCATGATTTTTCTGCTCTTATACAACACCTATTATAAAGATATGGTAGAGAAAAGCGATAGAATTCTCATCTCGATATTGAAAGCACGTATTTATGAGACGGTTCAAATAGGACTTCGTATATATCAAAGAAATGGAAAGCAAAAGCGAAAATGTCATTCATGTAACAAGTAAATCTTGGGACTCTGATGTTATAAATTCAGATGTGCCTGTATTAGTAGACTTTTGGGCTGAATGGTGTGGCCCATGTAGAATGGTTGGGCCTGCTGTAGAACAGCTGTCGCAAACAATGAGGGACAAGATAAAAGTAGCAAAGCTAAATGTCGATCAAAACCAAGAAATTGCAATGAAATATGGCGTTCAATCAATACCTTCATTATTGTTGTTCAAAGCAGGCAAGGAAATTGCAAGGACAGTAGGTGCTTCTTCCAAAGAATCGTATCAGAGATTTGTCGAGCAATCTCTTTTAAAGGCTTAAATTGCAATATTGCAATATTGCAATATTGCAATATCTCTGAATATCACTTTTATTTTACTATCTACAAAAGCATTAATATTGTTTCTTGCTACGGATAGCAAGCATTGAGCAAAAAGGAACTTGCTAATCTCTTTTCATCTAATCCTGACAGATATTATAGAGTTTCACTGTTTGATAGAAAGGGTTTCAAGAGGCAGCAATGCAATATATGTGGCAAGTTCTTTTGGTCAATGGTTGAAAGGACATTTTGCCCTGATCATGAAAACTATAGTTTTATAGGCAAACCTCCAGCAAGAAAGCGACTAGATTATGTTAATGCTTGGAAGGAGGTCAGAGAATATTTCAGTTCAAACGGTCATGCAATAATCAGACGCTATCCAGTAGTCTGCAGATGGCGAGATGATCTGTATTTTACAATAGCATCAATTGTAAACTTTCAGAGAGTTATGGAGAGCAAAGTAGTTTTTGAGTTGCCATCAAATCCACTTCTTGTCCCGCAGATGTGTTTGCGTTTTAACGACATTGAAAATGTAGGTTTGAGCGGCAGACACTACACAAGTTTTTGCATGCTTGGACAGACATGCAATGCTGATGCACCAGGTGGCTATTGGAAAGACAAATGTATTGATTTGGATTATGGGATGCTTACAAATGGCCTTGGAATATTGCCAGAAGAAATTATCTTTGTAGAAGACGTCTGGATGGGTGCTGGCGCATTTGGATATTCATTGGAATATTTTGTCAGCGGCCTAGAACTAGGCAATGCCGTTTTTACAGAATTTGAAGGAAATGAGAATAACTATCGTGTGATGCCAAACAAGATTATTGATATGGGAGCTGGACTTGAGCGCTTGTCCTGGATTACAATGGGAACACCTACAAGTTATGATTGCTCTTTTGGTCCTGTAGTACCAAAATTACTTAACACAGTCGGCGCTTCTGAAGATTTAGCGCTTCTATCCAAATACTTTGAGGCAGCATCTAGCAAAGTTGAACATATGGGCAGAGATATAAAAGAATTAAAATCATCGATTGCTAAGGAATTAAAAGTCTCGAAAGAGGAGCTTGTAAAGATAATTACTCCTTACGAAGCAATTTACACCATTGCAGATCATAGTCGTACGTTATTATTTGCAATTTCAGACGGAGCTCTTCCATCGAATGTCGGCGGAGGATATAATCTTAGAGTGATTCTAAGAAGAGCACTTTCAATATTAGATAGACTTGGTTGGAACATAAAACTAGAAGATGTTGCTGATCTTCATATTGATTATCTCAAACAGATGTATCCTGAACTTGAAGATTATAGGGATGACATAAGAACAATTCTTCAGATTGAATCTAGCAGATATATAGGCTCAAGAGAAAGAATGGATTCAATTGCTGCTTCTATAAAAAATAATAAAAAGAAAATAATAGTTGAGGATCTCATTAGAATGTACGAATCTGACGGTGTCACTCCAGACTTTTTAATGGAAGCAGGAGCAATAGAAAGCATTCCTTCCACTTTTTACACAAAGCTCGCCGAACTTCATACAAGCCAAGCATCAACACAGGCTCAACAGCCAATCTATGGTCTGGAAAATCTTGCACCTACAAGGCTATTATATTATGAGGACGAATCTATCCGTAAGTTTACAGCCAAGGTTCTCAAGATAATAAATAATAAATATGTAATTTTAGATCAGACTGCCTTTTATCCGCGCGGCGGTGGCCAGGAACCGGATAATGGGGAGATTGATGATATAAAGGTGATTGAGGTAACAAAACAGTCAGATATCATAATTCATAAATTAAAAGATGCTAGAGAAAAAGATATTGTTGAAGGAAAAACCGTATATGGAACCATAAATGGTCGAAGACGAGATCTGATTACTAAACATCATACCGCAACACACATACTCAATACATCATCCAGAAGTAATCTTGGATCATGGGTATGGCAGAACTCTGCCTTTAAGGATGAAGGATATGCCAGACTTGATATTACTCATCATTCTGCTCTTAATCGAGAAGAAGTTGAAAGAATTGAAAAGACTGCAAATAATGTAATTAGACAAAATTTGCCGGTTAAAATCAAGATATATGATCGTGGCGATGCTGAACAACAATACTCATTTAGAATTTATCAAGGAGGAGTGGTTCCAACTAACAATATCAGAATTGTTAATATTGAAGGCTGGGACATAGAAGCCTGTGGAGGAACCCACATAGCCCAGACTGGTGAAATAGGACTTATAAAAATTATAAAAGCCGAAAGAATCCAGGATGGAATAGTAAGATTAGAATTCGTTGCTGGCGAAGCTGCATTGAACTATATACAAAAACAGGAAAATCAACTCACTGTTATCGCACAATCTTTAGGCTCAAGCAGAGAGAAGGTTGTTGAGACATTCCAAAAAGGCCGTCAGGAGTCAGAAGAGACAAACAAAAAGAACAAGATAATGATACGAAAAATTGCACCTTTAATAGCAAAGTCTATTTCTGCGGAGGCAACACAACTAGCGCCAAACGGAATTAAACTCTACAATGTTTATGACGAAGAACTCGATGATGAGTATTATATCGCTATAGGAGAAAAATCTATCGAAATCGATCCATTTCTTATCTATATTGCTTTGACCTCTAAAGGTCAAGGAATTCGTGTGGTTGTCTTTGTCGGTGAAAAGGCAAGAGGTAAAAATATCAAAGCAGACCTCATCGCAAAACAACTTTCTAGCAAACTCGGAGGCTCAGGAGGAGGAGATGGTAGATTCGGACAAGGTGGAGGTAAATTCAAATCCAAAATACAAGAAGCTTTAATTTCAGCAGAAGAATCAATTATGAAAACTATCTCGGAATAATATTAAACATGATAAACACCAATAACAAGTATTACAACAACACGAACAAGACAAAGTGGAGTTTAATAGAAGAAAAATGGCGTCATAGATGGGATGAGCAACAGATCTTCAATAGTGATCCTGATCTTTCAAAGAAAAAATATTTCATAACTGTTGCATATCCTTATCCAAACTCTCCACAACATATAGGACATGGAAGGACCTACACACTTGCAGATGCTCATGCACGTTATATGAGGATGAAAGGATACAATGTATTGTTTCCAATGGGCTTTCATTATACCGGTACACCTATTCTAGGCATGTCACGAAGAGTTGCATCAGGTGATAAAGAACTCTTAGAAACATTTCAATATATTTATCATGTTTCAGAAGATGCAATAAAAAGCTTCGTTGAACCGATAAAAATTGCAAGTTACTTTCATAATGAGATCAAACTGGGTATGAAAGAAATGGGTTATTCCATAGATTGGAGACGGGAATTTACTACAATAGATAAATTATATTCCAAGTTCATTTCATGGCAATTTAATACTTTGCGAAAGAAAGGATTGATTGTCCAAGGTTCCCATCCTGTTGGCTGGTGTCCAAAAGACCAAAATCCAGTTAGTCAACACGATACGATCGGTGATGTGGAACCAGATTTTAATGAATATATACTAATTAAATTTAAGCTGGATGATGGATATATAATTCCAACTGCAACTCTTCGGCCTGAGACTATTTATGGTGTCACTAACTTATGGGTTAATCCCACTGTAGAATATGTAAGGATACAGATTGACAACAATGAGAGATGGATTGTTAGCAAGGAAGCTGCCAGAAAACTGGAATTTTTAAACCATAAAGTTGCAGTCGAGTCGTCTATATATGGAAAAGAAATAATTGGCAAATATGCAGAGGATCCCATCAGAAAGGTTTCGATCCCATTATATCCTGCATCATTTGTTGAGTCTAATAATGGTACTGGAATTGTAATGTCTGTTCCCGGACATGCGCCTTATGATTTCCAAGCCATTGAAGATCTCAAAAAGAATATTTCGCTGGATAATGAATTTGTTGGTTTAAAAGTAGACGTAATGCCAATAACAATAATTGGATCAGATGATTACTACTACACCGATGTTAACGATAGCATTGTGATATCACCAGCAGCCAAGATTGTAAGCAAATTCAAAGTAAAAGATCAAGATGATCCGCAACTAGAAAAGGCGACAGATGAACTGTATTCACATGAATATTATAAAGGAAAAATGTTACAGAATACAGGCAAGTACGTAGGTATGCCAGTGTCTGTGGCAAAGGATATGATAAAGAACGAGATCGTATCAAATGGCGTAGCTGAGATAATGTTTGAACTAATAAATAAGCCAGTTAGATGCAGATGCGGTACTGAATGTGTCGTAAAGATATTGAATGATCAATGGTTTATAAATTATGGTGATAAGAAATGGAAAGAATTAGCACACGAATGCATTAATAAAATGGATATAGTTCCAGAAGAGATCAGACAGGAATTCAACTATGTAATCGATTGGTTAAGAGAAAGAGCATGTGCAAGAAAATCCGGTTTGGGTACTAAATTGCCATTAGATCAGGACTGGATAATTGAAAGTCTGTCAGACTCTGTCATCTATATGTCTTACTATATACTTGCAAAATATGTCAATAGTAATAATAATAACAAAAACAGCATTTCTGATGATGACAACAGCAATAAATTAATCATAAATATGAATAATGTTGATGCATTAAATGATTCATTTTTTGATTACATATTATTAGGAAACGGAGATGTCAGGCAGGTCGCGGCAGAGTGCAATATTTCTATATCGCTAATGGAGTTGATACGAAAAGAATTTTCCTATTTTTACCCTCTAGATGCAAGACATTCTGGAAGAGACTTGGTTCAAAATCATCTATCATTTTTCATTTTTAATCATGTAGCAATTTTTACAAGAGAAAACTGGCCAAGAAAAATTGTCGTCAATGGTTCTGTCCTTATGGAAGGAAAGAAGATGTCAAAATCTCTAGGTAACATTATTCCACTCCGCGCTGCTATTAAAGAACATAGTGCTGATGCAATTCGTTTAGCAATGTTGAGTTCTGCAGAACTCTTACAAGACGCAGATTTTTCATTTGATGCAATTAGAGGAATTCGGTCAAAATTAGATGATATTTATGATATGGCAATAGAGCATTCGATGGTTAAATCTAAATTCAAGTCATCATCTGCGTTTTCATCAATAATATTATCAGAAGCAAAAAGAGAGATAGAAGATCGATGGCTTGTCAGCATATTGCAGAATCACATTACAGATATTACAGCATCAATGGATAAGTTAAGAGTAAGAAAAGCATTGCATGATATACTGTATTTGCTTGATCAAGATTTGCAGTGGTACAAGAAAAGAATAATGGCCAAAAACCGAGATGATCCCCTCGTTGCAGTTACTTTATCCATATTTCTTGATAACCGTATCAGAATGCTTGCTCCATTCGCTCCCTTTATAAGCGAAGAGCTTTGGGAAATAATAGGAGGAAATTCTAATTCAATTATTTTTGCAGGCTGGCCTATCGTAGATGAAGATAAGAGAGACCCAGTGGCAGAGGAATCAGAACAACTAATCATTAATCTCATATCGGACCTTCAGAATATTCTCAAAGTCACAAAGATCTCTCCGACAAAAATTATTATCTTCACTTCAGCTCAATGGAAACAACAAATCTATCAAAAGATTCTTGAATATATACTATTAGAAAACAAAACTAACTTTGGAGATATTATGAAACAACTGATCAAAGATGCAGAAACATCAAAAGCGAAGAAGGATCCTAAGCTGATACGAAATATGATAGAGGATATTCTATCTGATCCAATTGAAGCTAGGAACAGACGATTAAAATTGAGATTTTTTGATGAAAAGTTACCTCTCTATGATGCGAAAAAGCTGTTATCTTTAGAAAGCGGAAATGCACAGGCAGAGATAATTGTTCATTCAGAAGATGAGATACAAAAATACGATCCTAGAGAAAAATCAAAGTATTCTAGGCCATTTAAACCGGCAATATATATTGAATAGTTTTCTCGTGTTTAAATTTCTGTTAGAATATCTCTCTGTCTATTTAAATGATGCTGATAGGCTAGAAAATGCTAAAATTGATTTATAGGTTAATGATATGAGTAATTTCTAATCTCCAAGGTATGCAAATTATGTTTTTTCAATATTCAAAATTGCAGATCAGGCTGGAGTTTCTATCTTTGATAGTGAAAACTATAGTCCTGTCCTACTGCATCTTTGATTTTTATTGCAATTATATCTTCCACCACAAAAATGCTATATCAAACTATAACATATACACAACAGTGTTCTTGAATTACTATAATTTCTATATCGGGTTTCGTAATTAGGATAATATCCATTGATAAAAACCGAGACAGTGTTAGCGAATCTTTACTCATTTTTCATGAGACTTATTACTTTATTACCCTTTATAGTCCAGATTTTTTCATGTCATGAATTGTCCTTTTTATTTCATGAATATCTTTTAATACCTGATCCATTTCATCCCGCGTAGGGAGGTTTAAAACTTTCAGATTCTTCTCCGCAAACTTCTGCATCTTTTTGAAGAGATCTAGTAGGTCACTTGATACCTTTCCATAAGTAACTGAAAATTCTTTCGAACTGAATAGATTAGTAAAAGCATCTTCAAAAGCATTTATTGTAATTTTTCTATACTGCTCAAAATCTTCTTTTGAATTGAGTCGTTTAGGTGCTCTCTCTGAGACTTCTTTTGTTGCTTGTACATATGCCATATTCATTTGTTTCCAGTATTCATTAAGATTAGTTTGCGCATTTAATATGGCCTGACCAAGACTCAAGAGATCCTGAGCATAAGGTGTAAAATCTTGGAAAAAAGCATGCATTGGACCAATCGTAGGCATTTTAATAAATTCAGACCAATTATGCAATATCTTTGTCATCTGTTCTTCTTGCTGGTGAAGACTAACATTGGTTGTGTCATTCCCTATTCTGTCTTCAACATGCTCCTCTGTCATAACCATATAATTGTTCTATGTGTTAAATAAGTTGATATTTTGAAAAATGAGTTGTGGACGCTTCCTATAGTTTCCTCATAACCATTTTGATTATCATGATTTTCAGTAGAGGTAAATTTATTATTATTATTACGCATATTTTTTGAAATTATCAATTAAAAATCCTGACAATCCGCAAAAAATAGAAGAAAAGATACACTGTTGCCTAGTATAGAAAGGTTAGAGTCTGCATTATTGTCTCTGTTTTACATGTGAATATATACACATATATCTACAATTTTCTCTTCGTCTCGTCGTCATTTCAAGAGCAGTTACCATCGATACAAATTGTGACTGTGGTCATCCATTATGCATATTATAGTTGTGAAGATCTTTGAATTGCTAAGCCTTCATCGAAAATAAATCCATACTTTGCTAATACAAAAATATTTTCAAACTGACTATTCAATCATCGTCCTAAT
>DATFPS010000153.1:0-7565 GCA_035264705.1 Nitrososphaeraceae archaeon
CGATGGAAATATCAAAGTTGTAGGAATTCCTGATTTTCCTTGGATATGCGGAGAAGACTTGTATACAACATTGAAAAGAGATTATTCTATCAAATAAGAAGATAAAAGTTGTTACATATCAAACTCAGCTAACCAATCGAATTTGCAGAAGAAAAAAGTTAGTCAAGATGTATTATTATTATTATTATGTACATACTTCCAACAGCAACATTCCTCCCAAGAACAACTAGGACACTCTTTCGGAGATTTACTATATTTACAATCTGCTGGATACTTTTACATGATAATCCCTGACATAGTAAAAGGTGTAGTAGGAGCAAGAGTAGTAAATATATATTGTTTGTTTGTTATCGACTAAAAATAAAGTATAGGTATAATCAACATCTCTATAATAATTAATTTCATAAAAGGAGAGTAACAACAACGTCATCTATAACAATACCTTATTTACAGAAAATCTCTTTATAAATACATACATCCCAGTTATTGCCGCGGATGATAAAACTATACTGTACACTACAGCTGTACTTAGATTATAATTATCCCATAAAAATCCAAAGACAACATTACTTACGAAAAAACTTGTACCTAATATAACGTTATAAACTCCAAATGCAGTCCCACGCAACTCCGAAGAAACATACCTTGGAACTACTGCTCTCTGTACTGTTTCTGAAATTCCCATATAAAGCCCAAAGATTGCTGCTAATACAAATGCATAAAGAGAATTTTCAGATAGTGTTGTCATAAGTGTAGCTGAAATTGCAAATACTGCATATCCAACTATCAGTACTTTTTCTTTTCCTATCTTGCCTGCTACAATGCCCGCAGGAATACCAATTGCAGTATGGCTAATGTTAATGACAGCGTATACTATTGGTATTACATCATTATCTATACCCAACTCTGATGCCTTTAGCAAAACAAACGAAAAGTTGAATGCACCAAGGCTAAAGATTCCTGAAATAATAAGTAGAAGAACAAATGGTTTATTATTGCTCATAACGGTGCCAATATTTGAAAAGACAGTCGCTGTCTTAGAACCCCCTCGTTTTATGGCTATTTCTTTTACAAATAATATCAAAATAAGAACTGCTATTGCACCAGGAATTAGAGATAAAAAGAATATCCCTCTAATATCCATTATCTGAAGAAGAGAGAAAGCAGCAATTGGGCCTACTATGGCTCCTAGCTGGTCAATTGTTCTATGTATTCCGAAGGCTTTACCTGAGATTGATTCAGAGACTGAATCGGCTATTAATGCATCACGCGGAGCAGTTCTCAAACCTTTTCCTATTCTGTCAGTAGTCCTAACAACAAAGGCATCAAGCCATCCAGTACTTAATGCAAAAAATGGCTTGCTAAAGGTAGATAAGCCGTAACCAGCCAAGATAAAGATCTTTCTCTTTCCAACCTTATCAGATAATGATCCTGATATCATTCTAAAGGCATAACTTACAAGTTCAGCTGAACCTTCGATAGCTCCAAGTATTGCTCTAGATGCTCCAAGATTATTAACTATAAAAAGTGGTAGAATTCCTAAAACCATCTCTGTTGAAAAGTCAGTAAAGAAGCTTACCAAACCTAGTGCAATGACATTGCGTAAGCCACTTGGTTTTTCCTTCTTGTGTGGATTATTATTATTATTATAATCATCAGAAGTCATATCCTTTCATTACTCATTTTCATGATTTAGCAATTAGTAATCAATCTTTGGCTTTGTCTAATGCAATATGGGCTTTCATATATCTTCTTCTTTCCTTTTATTTTTATTCAAAAGTATATCAACAAAAAATTTTCTTCCTTTTTATTTACGGTAATAATAATAAGAGGTCATACTTCTATTTCCAATAGTATTGTCATCTTCATCCAATACTATTTCGCCATCTATTTTGATTTTGTAATAGTGAATTGGTCTTTTACTATTCCATCAATATCCTCATAGAACTTTGAGTCAAGTGTCTTACCATTGTTTATAACATCTACATCTAAAATTCCATATCCTACATGCTGTGAGGCTACGTAGGGAGCTTTTCCTATTAACTTATAACCTCTTTCATATTCACCACCAGTTCCTACTGTAACAAATATCGGCCCTTTTGGATTATTATAATTAGTGTTATTGGTATCTGTTATTATTGGTGGTGTTGTTTTTGTTTTTGAGTTAGATAGAAGATTAGTGGTCTTATATTCAATAGGATATGACCTTTGATAGTTATGATTATGTCCTTGCAATACAAGGTCTACATCATACTTGTCAAACAGCGGATGATATGTATTTTGTAATAGAGATTGTGCTGCATGCTTTGAAGGTGAAGTATAAGCCAGTTTATGATAATATACTATAATCCAATCTATATTTGGGTCTGCTGCTGCCTTTGATAGGTCATTATTAATAAAGTTATACTGTTTAGAACCTACTTCATATGGAAGTTCTGTTGATATTACAGTAAAATGAACATTCTGATAATTGAAAGAATAGTATTGATGTGTAAGATTAAAGTGGCTCATATACTCTCTAAGGGAGGATGAAGTTTCATCGTCGTGATTGCCTATACTAATTTTCATTATTTCATCTATAGGATCTATTGTTTTGAGCCAACAATCAGCCGTAGTCTTATTGTAGGAGTAGTCACCAAGTCCTAATACTAATTCTGGTTTTTTGTCTAGTATGTTATTTACAGTATCTATTGTATGAGATGTACATCCCCAATCGCCTACTGCTGCAAAATTAAAATTAGCTAACGCTTGTCTTGATGGTGATAAGGTGGTCATAGTACTAGTTTTGTCAAGAGTACCAAATGCTGCTGCTGCTGTTAAAGCCACTCCACTAACAACTATGATTATAGATAATAAAAACACCAAAAGTAATTCTGTTTGCATTGCTGATACACTGATCTACTGATCCTCTGAATTGATTAAGAAGAAATAACTAATAAGGTCTGAGGTACAGTCGATTAAGTACATGCACGTGACTAAATAAAGAAATCCTCAATCAGTTAGATATTTGTACTAGAAGACGTTATATTAAGGTCATAGAGATATTCTTTCCATATTATATGAGTAGTTGCATATTGGAATTAATTAATTTTAAGATTTGGAGTGGGTCGGTTGATTGTTGTGTAAGATAAATGGGCTTGAAGGAAATATTAAAAGGGTGTTACATTTTATTCAAGAAAAGCCAGGGTGTCATCTACGGCAGATCAAAAAGGAGTTACATATATCGATGGGAACAGCTCAATACCAATTAGCTCGATTAGAAAAAATAGGAAGGATAACTTCTACTAAAAAGGGTTTGTATAAATATTATTTTCCATCTGGAATTTTTCAGGATAATGAAAAGCATATACTGCAAGTTTTGAATCAAGAAACTGCAAGAGAAATCCTAATGTTCATTATTGAACGAAAAAACCCTACACAGTCAGATATTGTAAATAAGATTGGAATATCGGCTGCGTCTGTGAATTGGCATGTTAGACGGTTGATAGCTTTTAAGATAATAGACGAGCTTAGAGAAGGAAAGTACAAAAGATACCAACTATATGATCTTGATGATTCTAAATATATAGTAGCGTTGTTGAAGAATTATTATCCTTCTATTTGGGATAAATGGAGTAATAGACTAGCTGAAATGTTTCTGTCATTATCTAGGAGAGATTGACAATAATAGGTACAGGTCCTTTTGGATCATTTCTTCTTCTTCTTGATGTTGAACTAATTGACACAGTAGAGGGTATGATATACATAAGCAGTACTGTACTCTCCCTTATGTTGATGGCACTGTCCATTTCCGCTTATAGAAATACAGGTCTAAAAAAAATAGCATATGCCATAGCTGCATTTGCTCTATTTGCTGCTTATTTATCTTTTGAATATTTGGAAGATGTCTATGAATTTTTACAAAGTAGCTATAGTGATGCAATATCACCCTTTATGGCATTTGGTGTCCTAATCTTATTCTTTTTAGCAATAGTTAAGAAGAATAATTAAAATGACCGGTCTATCTATTTGACATATCGACCCAGCGGTTTCTGAACAGACCTGTAGAACCGAGTCTGGCATGAATTCTGAAACTAGAAGTGATATTTATTATTTGAGATGTATGGAATTCTCTAATTATTATTGAAATATTTTCTTTCTTCTTGTTTGTTCACATATTTTTCCTCAGCTTTGATCTGCTCTGTGAGTTGTATAAGTTGTTTATAATGATGAAATATAATAGACATAAAAATTGGCTGTATTCTTATAGGTTTAGCGGAATAAGAGCATGCTGAATTGTATAAATGAGAAATAGAAAACATCTTATCGAATATCTTTCTGTCCGATTTGTCGAGTAAGTTCCTAAATGGCTTCCACTCTTTTTCTTCCATTATACTAGCAATATTAAATGATGGAATTGTTCTACCCATAGAGACATTATTACCCTATTAAGGTAGAGGCTAATAAAATACATGAAATACCATATCGAAAAAAAGAGAGATAAAATATTGTTAAGGATTTACAGTGATATGATAGGTAGTTTCAAAGTTCCATCCGGTAGGAAAAGCGAATGAGGATGAATTGTTATTACTAGTTGCAGTAGAAATATTGTTATTATTAGATGAAGCATTAGAACTCACTGTATCTCCCTTAAAACTAATCTCATGTTTTCCTTGTGAAAGAGGCTTAAGAAAAACCCAATTACCATCTGCTACTGCTGCTTGTGTAGAAGTATTAGCTGGTAATCCAAGAATATTATTCTCTGGTAATGTAAAGTTAAATGGTAGTGATTCAATACGATATTTTTCTAAGTCTGGAACGGATACGGATATGCCGTCAACAATTGCTTGTAATTGTGTAACTTGATCCTGAAAAGCTTTAGCACATATACGTAATTCTTGTATTGTCTTAAGGTTTGGAAATTCAGCAAAAGAACATTCAGAATTTAGTATGGGAAATAAAATAGCCTTTCCAGAAGGTATAATACATTCCCTTATTACAGGTTTGCCATAAGTTCCTGGAAAGAACCATACAGGGCCATTTTGGTTTACTGTACAATACTTTCCACTATCATCATATGCAGGATGAATATCTTTTGGTATAGCATAAGCCCATTGCCACCATTTGGCAGTCCATTCTCCATAAGTTAAACCAAAAGGGGTAGAGTTTGCTTCAAATACCGCTATTGCTTCTTTTGATGTTTGATTTTGAATGCTGATACTATTGCTACTGCCATCCAAAGAGCTTTCCTGAGATATTGCTTGTTCAAATATATAGTCTAACCTGTCGACATTATTTAATACTAAAAATACAAGGATCGATGCCAGTAAATATGATATAATAAATGACTTTTTGTACAACTGCTACTAAATAACCTCTCTGACTTGTCAGATATACATTAATATAAATATTCAATAAAAATAAATCTAAATTCTTATTGTTTAAAATTAGAAAATTCCGAGATGATGTTTCCAACAAAGTCTTGTCATTTGTTTCTAAAATTATTGTTAATGAATTTAAATTAATTGTTGATATTAATGGAATTGATTAGGATCTTGATCCACCTAATCCACGTGTGAGAAATTACGCTGTCCTGTCTGGGGATTATAACCGCGGTATGGGGTATTGGTCTATTCAAAGACATACATTGTTTCTCGTTTTGTGGCGGTCTATTTGGTTATTGTTTTTTTGTTTGTTTGTTTATTGATATATTCATACAAGATTTGAGGAGGGCAGTTCAGCGTATGCGATGCCTGTAAGGTTCCCCTGCAAGTAGAGTAGTGTCTTCTTATCCGATCCGTTGAGCTTGGCGGAATAGACCGAACCACCCAAGTCAGTCAGGAACATCCGTTCCCTTTTGAGATCGAGAGCGATACCAATTCCCTCCTGCAAGTGGGTGAGCAGAATCTCCGGAGCCTGGATCTTCTTCAGCTCCATATCCATCGGTGCGCGATTCACCGTGTTACCACGCGGAGGATCGCCACGATCCGTCCAATACAGCATACGGTTCTTAAGATCAAGCTCCAGATCAATCGGCTCAGGCAGGCCATCGAATAACACTTCAATGTCAGTGCGGTTGGCCGCGTTCTGGCCCTTTGGTATCTCTATATCCGCACGAAAGATGCGGCCCTGTCCGGCATCGTCCGGACCTTTCTGTGTCCAGTAGATTTGCTCGCGCTCGGCATCAACGGTGATCCCTACGCACCATTTCATCGCGTCGCGGCGGTCGGCTTCGCCCTGGCCAGTCTGTACGAGGGTTTCAATCTTCGAACCATCAAGATTCGAACGCATGACTCGCATTCCTTCCCGATCCGACCAATACAGCTTGCCGTTCTTCTTATCGAGATGGAGCTGTTTTGGAGTGAACGTGCCACCCTCGGGAACGATCATCCTGCGATTCTGCCCGTCGAGGTTGGCGCGCTCGATGGAACCATCGTTCAGATTGGGAACACCCATGTTGGTCCAATAAATGTGGCCGGCCTCAACATCGACTACCATGCCATCGGGATGTCGGCACTCGGTTACGATGATCTTCTGGTCGGAGCCATCTGCATTCAGTGAGAAGACACGGCCACCGCTTAAATCTAGAATGAATAAGCGGCCGACACGGGCGGCTTTGCTGCCAGACGTGAGACGTCTTGGCTTGGAACCTTCTGATTCAATCATGTTTTCTCATTTGGCTCATTTTGCTATGATTAGTAGGTAAATCTAACTTATTTGTTATGCATTCCTTTACTAAATCTATTGCTCGAACTTTTGTTTGCTCATCTGTTACTTTGTTTTCAAACATTTCTAATGCTATCTTTTGCAATAAATTAGAAGTGCACATACTTCTTGTATTCAAATATCAATTTCTTGTAATTGTATTATCTAATATTCCCTATTATGCTATTCTTCTAGATATTGGATATCACTTGAAACAATAGAGTGGGCTATCTCCAATATATTGTCTAATCTTATTTGTTATATCCTTGACTAGGTAACTTGATTATTTTGTATTTCTCTTTAATCGACGAAACTTCTCTGAACTAGATCATTCATTCCTCTAAGCATGAAACAATTGATAGAATTTATCTAATATCATTGATACAGAAGATACTTAATTATTATATGCATTTGCTTATTGTTATGGTTTTGGAGAAATATTATGCATAATATTGCTTATCTCATCTAGACTCCTTGGTGGTCTTAATAAAGTATAAAAAAATATTGGATGAAAATTGTGTCCTTGTTGTTGTGGTAGTTGAAGTGGAGGAGGAGAAGTAAAAGGAGGAGTATAATTTTGATAGTTATTTTGAGCAATGAATCTATTATTTCCAATTAAAGAAGTTGCTCGATCAGTAGCAGCCATATTATTATTGTTTACAGATAAAGGCAGGTCTGGAGACGAAAGCTGATCTAGATCTTGTCTAAACTTTACTGTCTGACGAACCATTTTCAAAATATCACTCAGAAAATTGTTATTTCCGCTACTAATACATTCAATAGCCAATAGTTTTAGCATATTAAATAGCTCTTGATGAGCAAAATATGGAGTTAATAGCATTTTGATCTCTGCAAATATTGATATTCTTTCTTGAAATTCC
>DATFPS010000154.1:0-2818 GCA_035264705.1 Nitrososphaeraceae archaeon
TTGTAGTCAACTGAGAATAAAAGGAAATGATATGAAAAAAATTAAGGAGGTAATTTATTATTATTATTCCTGATTTACAGGCTGTTCTCTCTCGTCAGTACGTGTATCGTCTTCTAATCGTTGTTGCTGCGGTGGTGGAGATCCTGTAGCAACTGCTGCCGGATCCGCTCCAGTTGCAGTTGTAGTTGTAGTTGTCGTCGTGTCATTGCTCCCTATTGTTGCTGTAGCAGTATCTTTTCTTTGTTGCTGCTTATGTTTGATTGTTGAATCAACTGTATATCCTTGTCCTTCTGCTGTAGTTTGCCCGCTATCTTGGCGAGTAGTGCTATTAGTATCATTGTTATTGGTATCTTCATTAGATGCTGATGACATTATTAAACAAAGAAAATTACCGACTCCTATATATTATAATCTTACTGACTTTTATTAATGAGTAACATGTCTGATTGACAACACAAAAGCAAAAGGAGTATAGAATATCATTTACTATTGTTTTCACTTCATTATTTCCATCAGCATATTATTGGCAAATACATTCAGGTACATCTAGTAAAGAATTTGTCTTATTCTGGAATAATCTATTTCAGAACTATCGTAGCAGTAAGATATTGATCATTAGGATATGCTTGTTTAATAAAACTTAGCATTTCCACATAGCAATCTTGTCCCTTAAATGTTTTATCCACTAATACGCCTTGCCACAAGTTTGCTCTTACCGTAATTGAATCTTGCTTTAATTCCAACTGCAAATTGATTGATTCCATATTATGTTATATTTTATATTACAATTTATTCGTATGATATTAATAATGCTAGGCTTTCAAATAACCGATAGTTTTGATAGCCATTAGGTATTTATACACAATAAAAAGAATAATAATAATAATATTTATGGTTTCATTTATCAAATATACTGTCTTAGAATTAGCACTACCGATATGTCACATATAGCGAACTCACATTATGGTGTAACATTTCTTACGATAGTCACTAACGAAGAACTCCTAAAGGTATTGGCACTGATTGATAATGCAAATAATATTATTGATAAATATTTTGGAGTTAGAACATCTTTTGATATTATAATATGCCGTGGCGGGTGGGAAATGGAAATTCAGTTTATATCCAGAAGACATGAGTCGCCTTTACAATTATATGATGATACTAAATCTGTTTCAATAACTGATTATCGTTTGCGGGAGATCATCATAAGGTTTGATCTAGCGAAATTCGGTCATTATTTACATGAGCTATTACATGGAATAATACACACGGATTACACCCAACAGCTCAGAGAAGGTTTGGCATGGTATTTTACCATGAAACTTACAGAATTATATAGATATGTACGACCATCATATCCTTCATGGGTTGATAATCTTTATTTATATCCAGTAAATAAGTTAGCACGAATAGTAGGCGATAACTTCTTAAAAGATTTTGCCGTCGGAAAAGCATCTATTCAAGAAGATGCTCTTCCCGGCGATATACAAGATTTATTTCAAACAGAGGAGGTATTTTACGCAAAAAAAAGATATTATCACTAGACTATTGTCGAGACTTGTTATAAATTCTCTTTATATTATCAGAGCGAGATCGAGGGCAACTCTACCATTTTGTATTTTATATTAACAGATACTTATAAGACCTACAAGAAGATGCTATTTACACATCATTTTCAATTAATGCTGCAAGATAACAAGCTTGATACATTTTAAAATAGAAATTTAAATTATGCTGATATATAGACATATAAGAAAACTAGTCATGAAAAGCCAAAGATTCTAGAGCAATTTCATCTTACCTACGAGAAGCATTAATGTCATCATACCTTCAATTCAAACTATTTCATAGATGGCTGAAAATGTCTCTTTAATAAAAGATCGCTTCACAGAGACTAATCACAATTACTCTGATTACTATTCTCTTGTCATTAAATAAATGCCAGATATCATGATTGCAATGGCTCCCATCTGATATATTCTGATATCTTCTTTGAGAAACAATATTGCAAATATTAGTCCAAATACAGATGACATAGAAAACATTAGAATTGTCCTAACAGTTCCTATTCTTTTTAGGCTTTGTAGAAAAAAATAAAGAGAAGCTGCAAAACCAACTGAACCAAGTATAGAGATGTATAAAAGCTGCGTTGTATCTATGTTTATTGAAATTCCCATTAGGAATACTATAAGAAGTAATAAGGAACCGCCAATCAGAGATTTTAACTGTGCAAGCCTTGCCACATCTACTCTGTAAGTAATATTCTTGCTTAGATTGTTGTCTATTGCCCAGAATACTGTTGCTAAAATTACAACAAAATTTCCTAGATTTATTACTGGAATAGATGAATAAAATGGAATATCAGTTGTAACTATAATAATTCCGACTAAAACCATTGTGACTGCAAGATAACCAATAAGCCTTAGTCTTTCTTTGAAGAATAACATAGCTAATAGAATAGTAAACGCAATCTCCCCGTTTGCCAAAAGTGCTGCATCTGTAGCAGTAGTGAGTTCAAGTCCGAAGAAATACATACTTGGAGCTATTGAAGCACCAAAAACTGCAGTCGCAAGAACAATTAGATAATCTTTTTTTTAAATGTAAATTTTGTTCTATGGGCTAATGGCGTCAATGTAGCTGCAGATATCAGATAAACTAGAGAGGAGAGCAAGAGCGGATCAATTGTAGATAAGGCTGCTTTTCCCATTGTAGATACCGAGCCAAAAAGGATTGCAGCCACAAGTGCTGAAATATATCCAATCGCTGTTGAATTATTTTTATACTTATTGGGATCCAATTCGATTATGCAATCTTT
>DATFPS010000155.1:0-2630 GCA_035264705.1 Nitrososphaeraceae archaeon
AATATCTGATTTTATTGATGAACGTGGTATAGATATTTTTCAAAGAATCAAAAGTATGGATCTTGAAGGGATTATTGCAAAGAACAAATACAGTAAATATATACAAGGAGCAAGATCTACCAATTGGCTAAAGATCAAGAATATAAAGTCACAAGATTGTGTAGTAATAGGATATACAAGAGGTGAAGGAAATAGACAAGGATATTTTGGATCTCTTCTACTTGCAATTTATGATATTCAGGAAAAGGAATTGAGGTTTGCAGGTCATACTGGAGCTGGATTTGACTTTGGCCAGCTTAACGCAATATACAGTAAACTTCAACAAATGAAGATCGAAGAATGTCAAGCTAAATTTATACCATATACCAATCGGGAACCAGTTTGGATCACGCCTGAACTTGTGGCTGAGGTAAAGTTTAGCGGATGGACAAAAGAAAGAATTATGAGGTCACCAGTATTTCTTAGGTTTAGAGAAGATAAAAAGCCAGAAGAATGCATAATGGAGAAAGAAAGCCACACGGAACAGGTTATTGTATCTCAGCATCATCATCATCATCATCAATCGTCTATAACGAATACAACAACATCACCAGGTACGACCAGAGCAACGATACCAACTAACAATACAGATTTTAAAAGAAGCAGAATAAATTTCCTCTCTAATCTTGATAAGGTATACTGGCCAAAGACTTCAGAACATCCAGAACTAACAAAAGCAGATTTAATTGAGTACTATAACAAGGTTAGTGACTATATACTTACCTATCTTGAAGATAGGCCTTTATCATTAAGTAGATATCCTGATGGCATTACAGGAAAGCATTTTTTCCATAAAAATTGGGGAGATAAAGAAAAGCCAGAATTTGTAAATACAGTACAGGTGTATTCCAAGTCAACTGGTAATATCAACGATCATCTAGTATGTAATAATAGAGATGCTTTACTTTGGATTGCAAATCTAGGATGTATTGAAATGCATCCATGGCATAGTACAATTAAAGACTATGCTGCATGTAAAGATATTGCTAGGGATTATTCTTCTCACTCATCCCCTGTTGCTGTTGATATACTAAATGAGGAAAAGTGTGGACTAAATTATCCTGATTTTATTGTCTTTGATCTGGATCCATATATCTACTCAGGCAAGAAAGGAGAAGAAGCAGCAGAACCTGCATATAACATCAATAGCTTCAAAGCAACAGTTGAAGTAGCTTATAACCTAAAAGATCTTTTGGATATGCTGACTATTAACTCATATGTAAAGACATCAGGAAAGACTGGCCTACATATCTTTGTTCCTATTAACAACAGATTTTCCTTTGATCAAACTAGAATCTTTGCTGAAACTATAGGCAAAATGTTAGTTAGAAGATATCCGCAAAAAGTTACAATGGAATGGGATATTCATAAAAGGAAAGGGAAGATCTTCTTTGATCATAATCAGAATTCTATTAGTAAAACAATAGCGTCTGTCTTTTCTGTCAGACCAACTATTTCAGCTACTGTCTCTATGCCCATCAAATGGGAAGAATTAGACAGCATACTTCCTACTGATTTTAATATATTAAATGCCTTTGAAGCAATCAAGAAATCTGAAGATGTTTGGAAACATATTCTAGAGGAGAAACAGGATCTTGATAAGATCTTTGGAAAAGAATATGATAATAACAAATAATAAAAAATTTAATAATGCTAATTCATGTTAAGAAAAGCAAACTTGAAAGACTGAACCAGTTTATATAACGAATATAACCTTATCTGTGATAATCATTTTAGTTGTTGTTGCTGCTTTAATTTATAATAATAATAATCATCATTTTCTCCATTCAATATTATAACAATATTCCTTATCGGACAGCTCAGGCGATACCAAATTTGCAAACAGATAATAACATTTCCCTATTAGATTCTAATGATACGAGCACCACCAATTCTATACTAACTGTTAATCATCCTCTAGTTGCTAATCCAGGAATGCTTATAAACAAAAACAATAACTAGTATTTTTGATATAAATGTCAAAAATGCAGAAAAAGAGTATGAATTCACCAGACGAAACACGGACTTTCGATAAAGGAAAGATTGATCTTACAAAAATCGGTGATACTCGTATAGGCAGAATGTATCTTGAACCAGGATGGAGCTGGGAAAAATGTATGAAACCTATTGCTAAAACTGAAAGCTGTCAAGCTTCTCATATACAATACGTCGTATCAGGAAGAGTGGGAGTCAAGATGAATGATGGAAATGAAGAAGAATATGGACCTGGAGACGTTCTTTATATTCCACCTGGACACAATTCATGGGTAGTTGGAAATGAGCCCTATATTGGAATAGAAATCGCAACCATGGATAACTACGCAAAGAAGTAAGTAAGAAATTGAAACAAAGTAATAGATGTTACGACGTACTCATCTACATTAGCAGAATATGTAAGTCTGACTGAAGGATGCATATTCTCTACCGTTGCTAATCCCAAAGAACCCATTTCTCAATCAGAACTTTAATGCAGAAGAAGAATCCTTTTTATTTATTTGTTCTTTTTTAGAGAAATGTGAGGAAGAATGATTTTGGACAAAAATATTTCATAGACATCGTTAGTCATAGGATAAATAATCATCATAGTATTA
>DATFPS010000156.1:0-4674 GCA_035264705.1 Nitrososphaeraceae archaeon
ACCGACTCCCAGTATTCCATTTGATCTAGGGCATACGATTACTCCTGTTCCTTTCTTCGCTACTATAGAAATATCCTCTTCATCGGCATTAGTCATATGAACAAGAATGTCAGGTTTTAAATATTGCATTATTCTATATACTTCGGTCATACCTGTTTTTGATTTAGATAATTCATTTGTATCTTTAGACTCTGCAGCATGAATTGCACTTAACAATTTCTTTTTTTCTGTACTATTTTTGCTTTGTAATAATTTGCTGTATTGTATAAGTGTCTCATCAGTATTTTCGTTTGCACCACTGATTCCGAATCCATCAGCTATTTTTAAAATATCGGAAGCCATTTGCAGTAAATTTGAAGAAAGTTTCTTATCCTTTTGTTCTATTCCAACTTCATGATATATAATTTCCTTTTTTTCCGGATTAAAATAATATTCAACTCTGCCAAGTATTACACATTTAATTGGAAGATCAGATATCGCAGTCTTTAGAAGTTTTACTCCTTCTATACCTCCTTCCCTGAAGTCTGCAAAAGCAACTATTCCTTTTTTCATCATTGATATGGCTGAGCTTCTAATGAACATCTTAAGGTGATCCGGTCTAGTTTTTTGCAAAATATTCCTTTTTGCTCCAAAAACAGGATGAACTCTTTCGTCTAGCCCAGAATCAATAAGGAAATCTTTACCAATTGAGTCTCCGACGTGTGTATGGGCATTAATAAATCCGGGTATTATCATAAATCCCTCTGCATCTATAACATTTCTTTCTTTATCGATAATCCCACGATAATTTCCAGCTCCAACTTTCTTTATTATTCCATTTTCTCCGATTTCAATAAAACCATTGTTAACAAAAGTTAGATCACTTCCAAGCAACAAGCTTGCATTCTCGATTATTATAGACATTGTATTTCATATATTGGCTGAATTTTTCCTTCATTTCTCAAATCTCTAATGGTATCCAGTGCTCTGGTGGCAGCCTCAGCAGCTTTTCTCCCATTCCTTCCGACACCTATTCCACAATTCAATGTTATACCTATATCATTAGCAACAGATTTAATAATTATCTCGGCATCCTCTTTTTTTATATTATTTGATATAACCATGAAATTATCTCCTCCAAGAAAAAATGTCATTCCTCCTTTTTTGAGAAATGCTTCTGATAACTTAACATAAAGCTTCATTACTAACACTGTTATTTCATATGGCGACATTTTAGAGCTAATCTTTTCAGAACCATTAATGTCAATATGCATTATGTGTACAGATTCAGAGTAGTTAGAGTTTGTGGTAGATGATGAATCTTTTGAAGACGGAGAAGAAGACTTAGTTTGTCCAAAAATTCTTGTTTCCCTATCTAGAAGGTTGCCTGCCTTTCTTGCTTCGTAGGCTTTTACATTTGCTTCAAATGATGTATTGCCTTTTCCAATAGTCATTGATATCTTAAGGTTTTTGTATAGAGTTGCTATCCCTTTCTGAAGATCTTTATGGTCCTTTAGTGAAAGACCATTAGTTATTGCAAAATACTCATCGAATCTATTTAAATATACGAGACACTCCTTTTGTGAGAACAATCGCTGTACATCATAATAAATTCTTGTCTGCAGCATTTGAATCTGCGCTTCTCTATCTGTACCCAGCGTAAGAGTCCATGCTCCATAACCTTCAATTCTAATAATAGTAATTTGTATTGTCAATCTATAATCGTCTCTGTTCTTCTTCCCAATTGTGACCTTACTTCTTTTAATTTATTAATTCTTATTGCCATGTTAACTGCTGCATTTACTGCACGCAATGGTACTATATCGATTCTGTCTTTTGCCTGTTCAAGGGTCATATCTGGGCCTGTAATTCCAAGTCCAATCGGCTTGCCATATTTCAAAGACAAGTCTGCAATCAACCTGGCTGCATTTTCTGCAACAATATCATCATGAGATGTTTCTCCCTTTATTACAGCACCCAATGTAACAGCAGCATCTACATCGTTCTTTTTTAAAAGCTCTTCAATTAACAATGGCATATCAAATGAACCAGGAGCAAAACATATGTAACGTACATCTGCTTTGATTTTTTGTGCCTGATCTTTTGCTTTATTCAGCATTTGAAAAGTAATGTCGCTATTAAATTCTGAAACTATTATTGCTATTCTAATTTTCTTCAAAATTATTAGGCCGCCTTGGCATGAGTATTCAACTGGCCAGATTCCAATAATGTAATACCCTTAATATCGGCATATTCTTTTGCTTTGTTTATTGATAATGATTTATAGGTAGTGGAATCTAACATCTCACAAATTACTGCTGCTGGCACCAATTTTGACAGCTGTGCTAAATAAACACAAAGCTCGGTATGTCCACGCCTTTCTTCAAGCAGACCTTTTGAAGCAATCAAAATTGGAACATGACCTGGCGCCCGGAAGTTTCTTGCAAATTCCTCTATCCCACCAGAATCTATTTTCTTACAAATTTCTGCCAACTTAGAGATTGTCAAGGCTCTGTCGATGTCTGTAATTCCAGTGTATGTATCACGGTGATTAACGGTTATTGAAAAAGATGGTTTGTCGCCGTATGGCGATTTTCCATCGGTTAATTTTGAAAATATTGGATTAATGCTCGATAGGCTTTGGATTATATCGTGCATATAAGCTAGTCCTAATTTTGTCGTGATTTCATTTGAAATAGCTAAACAAAGTAATCCTCCAGCGTCATTTCGCATAGTTGCAATACTCTCCGGTTTAACATATTCAGCGGCCATTACCATGTCAATTTCGTCCTCGCGTCCTTTATCATCATGAACGAGAACGAATTTGCCATCTCTTAATGCGTCTATTGCTTCTTCAATTGCAGACAATTAATAATTTTTCAACAAGAATTCATTATATAGTTTACTGAAAATCAAGTAGATACTACTTTTTTAGTAGTAGACTATTAACATATCTACTAATTATATCTATTTCAATATTAACTCTGTTGCCTTTAGATTTTGATCCTAGTGTGGTAGAGGTCAGTGTATGTGGTATTAAAGCAATAGAGATTCTATCATCTTTTGCATTTACTATAGTCAGACTTATGCCATCTATTGCTACAGATCCTTTAGATACGAATGAGCCTGAAAAATCTTTATCTTCAATTCTTATCCACATATGTGTCCCTATCTGAGTTGTAATAATTTTGTCAATTATCCCTGTACAATCTACATGGCCTAGAACGATATGCCCTTCCAATCTATCGCGTAGACGTAAGCTTCTCTCAATATTTACCTTATCTCCACTCTTGACTAAACCAAGACAAGTACGTTTGATAGTTTCATCTACTATCTCAAAATCAGCTGTTCCTTTGGATAACTTTGCAATAGTTAGACAGGCTCCATTGATGCTCATGCTGTCGCCAACCTTCATACCCCTACTTATCTTTCCAAGGGATATTGTTAGCTTGACATCAGCTTTCTTGTTAGTGTCCTTAATTTTACAAATTGATTTTACCTCGACAACATCTTCGATGATGCCTGTAAACATAATTTTTCTTATATATACTTCATTCATCCAAGCTAAAAAACATAACACATTCCAATAGAATAGAATGAGGTATGAATGTCAGAATACTAATACACTTAAATTTTATTGACTTTATCGGCAATCCTAAAAGAGTTTAGTTTAGTTTTCTATGCCATAATAATAAAGAAATATGCTTCTTCCAGTACATGTCTATAATGTCCAACTATAACCTTCTGTTTTCAATATGATATTTTTGTTTATGTAGTGGGCAAAATGATCATCATAGATGTAAGATTATAATTTATGTAAGTAATGCAAAGTAGCTATTCAGTTAGAATACCTACAATAGTATATCTGAGTAGGAAACTCAAATTGAATTTTAAATTTTTTCAGAAATTGGTTGGTTGGGTTTGTCAGAAGCAGCAATCAAGAACATCAACAATACAGAATTCCGATATAAAAAGGATTTCAATTTTTATTTTCAAAATTAAATATACCTATATATTAAATGATCTTTGTATTACATTTAAGATATGCCTCACCAAGTTCCAATGCATTAATCTTGTTCCTGACAAGATTGTGTCACTCATCTCAAATTCTAATATATTAATAACAGCTTTCCACTATAATGAATATTGAAATATATTTAGAATGTGTTGTATTCTAGATTTGTTCAGCCTTTCAACTATAGTTTTATGCCTCTCGGCCTGTTGGCTATACTATTAATATGCTATATAGAGGACGAAATAACGTATATGATATAGCAATAGTAGATAAACTAACAAAAATTGAATATTACGGTGAAAAGATTGTATCTATACTAGTCAAATTATTGGATAGAATTTTAACCTACAGCAAGGCTATAGATCAAATTTAATCCAATTACAGGAACAGAAAGATATACATTAAGATGTATTTGATAGATCTATATTTAATGCGGGGGCTCTATAGTCATCATAATGCATTACTAATATTATAACAACTATTTCTTTTGACAATATATATGGTGCATGGGGGGACGAATATGCGAAATCTTTTTTTTCCATCAATGTAGTCTAACATTCATATAACTCCAATGACAAACATACAGCTCTTAATGTCCTCAGAAACAGAAGATATTACTCAGTATAAATGGGGAGTAGCTCACATCTTCAGTAGTTATAATAATACTCTTGTCCACATTA
>DATFPS010000157.1:0-2550 GCA_035264705.1 Nitrososphaeraceae archaeon
TCATTTTGAGAATGCCATTGAAGACATTCACTCTATAATCAAGATTTCGATCAAGCCTGATGGAGGTATGGAATGCTAAAACATACATTCTATATAAAGACGATGAAATTGTTATAGTAATTTGAATTCCTATCTAGGAAAGCTGTGTAAGCATTTTCCTTTCAACTCAAAAGGCTTTCATATTAACTTACGAAAAGGCAGTTTGTAGTATTATCTAAAGTTAGAGTGGAAAGAAAGCAAAAAAAACACACACACCTATACAAGAAACATTAGCCCAATCCTATGATCAGAGTTATAGTTAACTACCTACACATAAATTCAATTTAAAGGTCTTAATCTGCAGACAATTTGTTAACTTGAAATTATTATTCCGACTAGATATTGAAGACGTGAGGCATCTCAACAGGAATTCTTCAGTAGGTTCCCACGAATTCTGTAGTTTATGCTCTTTCCGTCCCAGACTGGCACTCACTGCTATTCCTTTCGGCCGGCAGTCAGACCTACTTGTCAAGAACGGAAACATCATACGGCAAGATTTGCAAGCCCTTACCTGCATCCGTGTATGATGTCAACATTCTTCTCTATTTTTCTAGTCGGTTGTTAGATGTATAGTGAAACAAAGATTTATACTTTGTCATTCAATATAAGGTTCTGTTAAGTTAATCAGTTGTAACCCCTAAAGGTTAGTCTATTCAAATATTAATTCAGGAATGTTTGAACGTAATAATAGGAATAGACCTTTTCCTATGAGATATATATGCATTGTACACCTATATTATCTTGGACTAAAGCCTCAGAAATGCATCTAAAGCATTAGAACCATTAGTAGATAGAAGTTATGTTACAACAATATGGTATTGGATACAAGAATTCAATCCAAAACATATATACTCAAACAAAATGAAGAAGACTAGAATAACTCCTGCATTAATTATATTATATGTTCACAAATCGATGACGTAATTTATTTTCATGTATAATACAGTAACTATGTCCAATATCAATATAGTAAGATTAACAATTGGTTAGGACGTGACTAGCTGGGTAACTTAACTGGACCTTCCAATACAACATATAGAATTAATTTGATAAAGTGTTCCAATAAAACCCTAAATCATCTATTTGACTCTATCTTTTGTAATATATAAAAAATGTACCAATTTCTCTTTACGCTTATTCATTGTCAAGGCATTGTTCCAGTATTTTATCCACTGTTTTTCTTTGTGAACTTATGCGTGGCAGATATCCTGAATATGGTATATAAATTTGTGATATTTCCTTTTTGGTAGGATAAGGCTAATTCTAGATTAAAAGGAATTCAGAACTCAGTTAGACCATGGTATTCTAAATTCAGAAATTGAAATTTACTTTTAAATTGAGTATATATTATATAGACATTCATCATCATAATCATTAATAGCCTATGCTTGCTTTGACCTACTTGACGAGTATTTTCTGACCGCCAACACGACCAACTTGATGTTCACTAAATAACAGCAAATGAAGTATAAAATATGAGTAGACTTCAAGTTATGTTAGACATAATCCTTGTCCAGGCCACGGATCGTGTAATTATTTTCCTTTATTATATATCTATCATTTGATTCTAATTTTGTCTTAGAAAATGTAAACAGCTTATTTTATTTTTAGAACAAAATATACATGATAGATATAGTATAAATTACTTCGATCCAGATCGGATTTGGGAACCTATCAAAATAGAAGTTAGAAATCTCTCTTCATAAAGAATACTTAAGTTTCCAAGACTACTATCTCTCAAATGCGATCAATATACACATGTGCTTATTAATTAATTATCTTAAATATCAACTGATTCACCATTTCTATATACCTCATCATCTAATATCATCTGAAGAATCTTTTCTGCAACTATTTGGGGTTTGAGCATTTTATTTTTATTTAGATTATAATATCTAGAATCAGCATCTTCTTGCATCTTTGTATCTACTTCTCCAGGACATATTGTCATGACTTTTATGTTATGATTAGCAACTTCCCATGCCACACTTTCAGTTAAACCCATTATACCAAATTTGCTGGCACAATAGGCCGATAGGTTCTCAAATCCTGCCTTTCCTGCACCGGAACTTACATTGATAATGACTCCAGACTTCTTATTTATCATATAAGGAAGAACAGCCTTTGTAAAGAGAAAAGCACCTTTCAAGTTAATATTTATTATTCGATCCCATTCTTCTTCTGAGGTATAAATTAATTTCTTGACAAATACTATGCCAGCATTATTAATCAGTATATCAATACCACCAAATTTGTCTATTGTTGATTTGATAAGAGAATTAACTTGTGAAGATATACTAACATCACATTTTATACCTATAACACCCTGATGACGATTATGTATTTCTTTAATTTCCCGCACTACTGAATTGATTTCATATTCCGTTCTGGAACATATAACTACATTTATTTCCCTTTTTGCTAATAAAATTGCAGTTTCCTTTCCTATACCTCTGCCGCTACCAGTAATTATTGCAGTCAGTTTTTTTATCACAAATTTCTATATAATAC
>DATFPS010000158.1:0-4692 GCA_035264705.1 Nitrososphaeraceae archaeon
TTAATGCTAAATCTAAGCCTGTTGGATGGGTAGGTAAGAATTGGGCATGCTATCAGGGTTATCTAAGAGCGACAGGCAATTTGCTTCTCTTTACAGATGCTGATACCGTACATCTGCCTTCTACAATGTCTTTATCTATTAAGCATCTGATATTTGAGAATCTAGATGCTCTTACGGCTATGCCAAAGCTTCAATGCAAAGACTTTTGGACAAAAATCACATTACCGATGCTCTCAACTTTTTTACACAGCCGATTTTCCGCTCTTCGTGTAAATGATCGTAAGACAAAAATAGGTTACTTTTTCGGTAGTTATTTTATAATATCTAGGCATACCTATGAAAAAGTGGGTACTCATAAGGCAGTTAGACACGAGATTATAGAAGATGGCGCCTTAGGAGGAAAAGTGAAAGAAGAAAAATTTCTGATGAAAATGGTCCGTGGTGACAACTACATAGAAGCAATCTGGGCTAGAGATTTTCATACATTATGGCATGGATTAAGACGATTAATGATTCCTCTGTATAATCAGAAAAGAAAAAGAGCATCTTTAATGGCTATTGCTATTTTTTTCCTTCTTTTTGAACCATTTCTTTTGCTACCCTACTCATTATTATTTTTAAATATAGCCAGGGACGATATCTTTAGTTTAATTTTAATAGTGAGCGATGCTATGGCATCTGCAATTATTATTTTGAGTAGCGTCATTCAATTAAGGCTTAGCGTTTTTCAAAATCCTCTTTATGCATTAGCTTGTCCATTAGGAGGAGCAATTATATCATTATCATTTATAACATCTATTATCGACGCAAGAAAGAAAGGAACCGTTAGTTGGCGCGGAAGGCACTATGCTTTAAACGAAAAACAACATCCATTTAATTGAAAATGAAGAATTCAAAAACCGCGCATTAACAAGAAGAGAATCATAACATCCCCACTCGGCCAAATTTCATCTAATATTATAAACACCTAAGAATTAAGAACCCCAACTGTTTATTAAGAATATCAATAATTTATCTTTAGGAAAATATTTTAGATATGCTTGCCACCACTAAGGATCCAACTATTTACGAGATTTTGCAAAAATGTTTAGAAGGAAAAAAGATCTTGAAAAAAGACGCCTATAATCTCATTAATTCTGTTGATTGCGTTGATTTAATTGTAGATACGGGTAGAAAAATCAGAGATAGAATTAAGATTGGTCCAATCACGTACTCACGTAAGGTATTCATAAATCTAGTTAACCTATGTAGAGATACCTGTTCTTATTGTACTTATAAAAAAGAACCATATGACAATTCTGTAACCATGATGAAGCCAGAACAAGTTCTAGCTATTGCAGAAGCAGGTCGACGGCTCCATTGTACTGAAGCTTTGTTTGTAACAGGTGAAAGGCCTGAGCAGAAATACGAGGAGGCAAAAGCATGGCTAAACTCAGTAAGGAGTTCATCAACTGTTGAATATATAAACCAAATGAGTGAAATGATACTTAACAAAACAGGCTTGCTTCCACACACCAATGCTGGTAGTATGACAAAAAAGGATATGTCATTATTAAAAGAGACTAATGTTAGCCTAGGCATGATGCTAGAGTCTTCTAGCCAACGATTAAGCGAAAAAGGTATGCCACATGAAAATGCTCCAAGTAAAAATCCTAAAGTTAGAATAAAGGCATTAGAGAATGCAGGACAATTGAGAATACCCCTTACCACAGGCTTACTTATTGGAATAGGTGAGAGCCCGGAAGAACTTGTCGATTCCCTATTTACAATTGAAGAGATCAACCAAAAGTATGGACATATCCAAGAAATAATAATGCAGAACTTTGCACCAAAGCCTGAAACCGGGATGGAATGGTCTGCACCTCCTACATACAACTATTTTATAAAGAGCATAGCTATTGCTAGAATGATAATGCCAGAGATTAATATTCAAGTTCCTCCTAATCTCAATCCTAATATTTTCGGAAAATATTTGGATGCAGGAATCAATGATTGGGGTGGCATTTCCCCTGTGACCGTTGACTATGTAAATCCAGAATTTCCTTGGCCAAGTATTGAATCTGTAAAAGACGTTACTGAAAATAGAGGCTGCAAATTTAGAGCACGGCTCCCTGTCTATCCAGAATTTATACTACAAGGCAAGGGATTTATAAAAGACAGGCTTAAGAATTACATAAACCTTATTTCTGATGAGACAGGACTTGTACGTGAGGACTATATAAATTGACTTTAGATTCTCTATTAAAAGGAATTGATCCTTTTATTTCCTCCACTCTAGATCGAGCACTTAGCGACAAGGAGATTTCAGAGAATCAAGCAGTTGAGCTTTTTGATTCTAATGGGAACGAAATGAATGTTGTTGTACTTGTTGCTAATGAACTGCGCAGGCGGACAGTCGGAAATAATGTCACGTATGTTATAAATAGAAACATTAATTTCACAAATGTATGTATCAAACGCTGCGGTTTTTGTGCATTCAGCAGAGACTTTCGCCAAGAAGAAGGTTATTTTCTTCCTATCGAGGAGATTGTTAGAAGAGCCAAAGAAGCTTCAGAGCTAGGCGCTACAGAAATTTGCATTCAAGCTGGCTTACCTCCTAAAATGGAAGGTCATTTATATATAGACATTTGTAATGCTGTGAAGAAAGAATTACCAAATATTCACATCCATGCGTTCTCTCCAGAAGAGATACTCTATGGGGCAATTAGGTCGGAATTATCAGTTGAAGAATACCTGAAAATGTTAAAGGAAGCAGGGATAGGCAGTCTTCCAGGAACAGCAGCTGAAATCCTAGATCAAGAATTGCGGGACACTATATCTCCCGGACGAATATCTTCTAAAGACTGGATAAATATCATAAAACTTGCACATTCTATGCAAATTCCTACTACCTCCACTATCATGTATGGGCATGTTGAATCATCATTACATAAAGCCAAACATCTTGCTTTGATAAGAAGTATTCAAAAAGAAACAGGTGGATTTACTGAATTTGTGCCATTGAGTTTTGTCCATAGCGAAGCGCCTATGTATAATCATAATGTAATACCAAATATTCGACCAGGAGCTGATGGCAATGAAGTCATCAAGATGCATGCCGTATCACGCATTATGTTACACCGTCATATCAATAATATTCAAGTCTCATGGGTTAAAGAAGGTCCAAGAATGTCGCAATTGTTACTTGCTGCAGGTGTCAATGATTTAGGTGGTACTTTGATCAATGAGAGTATTTCAACGGCTGCAGGAGCACAATACGGGCAGTTAATGAAGCCAAAACAAATTAGATCGATAAT
This sequence comes from Nitrososphaeraceae archaeon, assembly GCA_035264705.1. GTDB lineage: Archaea > Thermoproteota > Nitrososphaeria > Nitrososphaerales > Nitrososphaeraceae > JAJNBK01. Next base: position 3,297 of record DATFPS010000158.1, read on the forward strand.
AAGATCAGCAGGAAGAATACCGGCTCAGCGCTCGACGACATATAGATTACTAAAAGTCTATGATATAAAAGAAGAATACCAGAATTATTCTGATACCGAATTAGATAAAGCAGATCCACGGGATTTTGGATCATATCAGGAATTGATCAAACTGGATGCATTTAGATACAGAGACCAAAATAAAAAAAGTAACAGATAGCTAATTATCCATAATAAGCATCGTTAAAGTAGATTTTACGCCTTTTACTCTTCTTATTTTACTACTAATGAATTCTTTCAACTTGTCCATTGAATCGGCTTCAACTTTAATCATTATATCATATACACCGTACACTGTATATGCTTCTTTAACACCAGGAATGCTTTTCATATCTGCTGCTAAAGTTGATTCATAACCAAGATCTGCGTTCAACAATACAAATGCTCTCGGCATGTTATTCTACACATCATTTAGAAGGGATTATACTTTAAGTTAACTATTATTTAATTTACAAATATATACATGTGTCTTCATCTAGATATAATGGTTTCAAACCAGCCATAAGAAGAACTTGATGGTAATTTTTCAGCCTACATAATAGAAAAAACAGATCCATGTATCTATATATATCATCAACGAATGTTACCAATAATAGTTCAACCATTATGAAAAGAGCTTTTGCAAACTCAACATTATAAAATTCTTAAAATTCTGAGGCATTGTTTGACCATATATCCCAAACATTTTATTTTACATAATATCAAAAAGTGTATGTCTCATTTTCGCTGTCCAAATTGTGGATCACTTAATTCTATCCAGACAGATAAAATATTTGATGGAAGGTTTTTGTTCAGATGCACAAAATGCGATATATGCAGTATACTTCCGCTAAATAATAATCTAGAGGAAACGTACCTGGACTTTTTAGATTTCTATGATAGAAGATGCATAACGACTACAGAGAATTTAAGATCACTTATGGAGAAAGAAAAAATCATCAGATCTGAACTGGAAGTAAGATCCTTGATTATAGAGAATAGTGCTAATAATAATGATCTTATTAAAAAGATACTATATTCTGATAAAGATTATGTTGTAGATTTTAAAGTTCTTGAAGAGGCAGATATAGAATTAGGAACTAAAGTTTCAGAACTTCCAATAGACGAGTCTCTAATAGCTGCTTTGTCTGAAAATAATATCGAAAGAGTATACAAATTCCAAGAAGAAGCCATTAAAAAAATCTTGCTTGGAAAAGATATGATTATCATTGCTCCCACAGCATCTGGTAAGACGGAGGCTTTTTCTATACCAGTATTACAGAAAATTTCTGAAGATACTTCTCATTTTGGATCCCTACGGTGGAGTTCAAAAAAAAATAGTATCTCTGCAATATTTGTATATCCTACAAAATCCCTT
>DATFPS010000159.1:0-4016 GCA_035264705.1 Nitrososphaeraceae archaeon
GCCTATTTGCTAAAGTATACTTGGGAAGAATGTAGAGCAAATTAAATGAATTACTGTGAATTGTTATAATGTAAATTTCAGTAAATGCATTAAATTCATTCAATGCAATCTCCAGTCCCAAAACATACCAGATTTGAATTCATATATCTTTATCAATCTTCATCTCTTTCCGTAATGCATACTCTCATTTTCTCTAATAGTTCGATTCAAACTTTGCTACTAAGGCGTCCATCGTAATATTATCTCTTGTACATTAGCAAAAGAAAAACTCAATAAATACGTCAACTTTGAATATATTTACTATTCCTCTTTTTTTTGTTATTGTCAGAATCCTTAATAGATATAGAGTTTTCAAATATCTATAATCTTCAGTACTTGATTACCACACTGTTGTATGATAATAGGTTATAATAATAATCCATTTGTTGTCTTTGGAAGCCTATCTACACATAAGATTTTGTGTATGTTCGTGTTCTCATAATCCTATTTTTTACATAACTTTGATAAATGATGAGGTGGATATGGTATATTTGAACAAGGAGAAAAGTAGAATATGAACAATCCTTTTAGCCCATCGTTTAAACGACGATTGTTACTCATAGGCACTGGTATTGGGATATATCTGGTGATAAGCCATTTTTTTGGAGTATTGGTAGGTTTCATAGTTAATACTGCTTTATTTATTGGAATTATATTTTACATTAGAAAAAAACAAACTGCTGGTTTAAGATCCTTTGGTTTCGAAAATAATAATAATAGCAATAGTAACAACGGGTATGACATAGACACAAATGCAAAGCTGAAATATGGCTGTATATCATGCGGAGCAGAAGTCAAAGGCTCCAAATGCAAAAAATGTGGATCCAAAATGAAAAAACCTATATTCTGAGGCTTCCAAAATATATTAAGTTATCCCTACGCTAACTACTTTTCTATTGTTGGAAAGTAAAAAATAACTATCTAGCTAGCCAGGATAAAGCCCGGTTTTAGGATGAAATGCTATCCATTCAAACCAAAAACCTTCGTCATATGGTAAACGAGTTAGCTGTTTTCCTTTCATTTGCCCATCAATTGCCATTCCTTCGAAATTCCATTCACTTCCAGTTTGCTTATCAATGATCCTGTTATTATCAGCATCATATTCAAATTCTATTGTTAATTCTCCATCTTCTACAATACGATCATATGCCCTAACCATAAATGGATGTAATGAGAATAATGCAATAGGTTTACCATTCACTTGATCATTTATGACCTTCTTGTTCTCTATTTCTTGTAGTTTATATGCTTTGTATTGTCCTTTATTTTCAAATCCTACTACAATTTCCTTTAGACCAAGTCTATTGTCCTTATTCGAGACTGGGAATAGTACGTCAGAGTTAGTGTAATAATCACCATAAGGGTCCACTCCATACGGTCTGTTAGACCCTGTATCCCTTGAAAGTATTTTACTTTCAGGATATAGCTGCTTCCATTCCTTCCAATATGCTACATCGAATGGTACTCTTTCCAATTTAGTTCCTGCATATTTTCCAACAATCCCTTCTGCCATGGCTTGACTCCAAAGAGATTTACTTGTTCTATCATACATTACAAGATTACTATTATACAATTTACCTGATGTTCCAAATTCAACTACTTCTTGTCCATCATCTAGAGAGCGATTGAATACCTGATTAGTAAAACATAATGGACAGTATGTTACAGCTACTGGAATACCACCTACATTATCATTTACAATTTCATGCCATACCAAGATTTGAAGAGGATACGCCCTAATATCGCCATTAATGTTTAAACCAAGCACAAAATCTGAATCTTCCAAAAATCTACCAGCTTCTTGTACTGATATAAATTTAGGATCATCAATTGAGGGAATACCATCAGGAGGTGGTCCTCCACTAACAATTTGATCTACAGGAACAATGTGTTTTTCTTTATCATTTGCTGAATTAGTGTTTCCAACAGTGGTAATAGAAGTAGACGAAGGATTAACATTGATAATAGGAATCACAATAATTGTCGATAACATGACAGCAACTATGGATAGCATTGTTACTATAATAATTGGTTTCTTATTGGCATTCTTATTGAAACTGCTACCACTATATCTCAAATTCTATCCTCCTTATTATCATACACTCCTTCAATGACCGTCTTGGTATTTTTTAATTGATTTGAGATTTTTGTATTTCTGTAATCTAATTCTCTCTTAAGCTTTAGTGCATATAGGACTGCAAAGCCTAATACTATCGCTAGGCCAACATATGAAAGTGGTTTAGAGTATTCTATTAGAATTACAGATAGAGTACTTCCAAAAATCGAAGGTAGCAGCGATAATATCAAAAGCCAACTTCCACAACATCCTAGAGGTACAAGCGAGAAAAATGAAAAGAATGAGCTAAGAACAGTACTCCCTGATCCAGCTCCAAGAATGCCTTTCTTCTTTTTTTCTACCCTGCAGCCTAATCCTTTACTGTAGCTCGCTAGGAATATCTGCGTCCCTACTCCTATGCCTAATCCAAAAATTATGACAGAGTTTATCTTAAAAGCAGCATAAATAGCCACAATAGGTGGAAGACTAGGTGTTGTAATAACAACTACTGTAAGATAAACTATCGTAGTAACAATGCCTATAATTATACCTTTTAGCAATGCTTTTTTAGCATTATAACTGAGTATTCGGGTAGCGCTGATTTTCATGTAACAACTAATCAAAATTCTGCTATTTATGGTGATGCTCCAACAGTTAAAAAATAGCTTGAATATTTGAAGATTTATGAATCTATCAATGTTAGAAGAATTGCTTAATATGCATACGTAACTCAACTTAGGGCCTTACTTGTTACCAAAAGCTTTCCCAAAGTTGTAAATTTTGTAGAGTTTTTGCCTCTTTCACCTATTTCTTTTTCTTAAAAGTGAACCATTCCTTCATATCGTCATGATCATCCCTCACGAGACCAGATCCTATCCCTGCGAGAATTCCTGCAGGTATTGGGTATTTTGTGCAAAGATTGGATAATCCTAATAAAGTCCCAATCTCACCATGATGGATTCTCCTATTGAAAATATGGACTTTGGATGGGTTTTGTCGGGAATTCCATGACGATGTTATCAATTTGGCAAGTGTAACGCCTATTTGAAAAGATTCCTCTTTATCTAAACTAAATGCTTTCTTCAAAGGCTCTTCTTTTTTCTCTCCCTCCTCAGCTTCCCACTTAGCTTTACTCACAACGTCTTTTACAATAGCATTACCTCTTTCTTCGGCTTCCCACTTAGATCTTTGCTCCTCCATTTCCTCAGCTATGACTGTATCCCTCTCTACAGCCTCCACCTTAGCTTTGTCTTCAATCTTCCTTGCAATAGTCTTAGCTCTTTTACTTGCCTCTACTTTAGCTTTGTCTTCAGATTCTTTTACTATCTGTTTAGCTCTCTGTTCAGCTCCCCTCTTTGCTTTATCCTCTATATTTCTTGTAATAGCCTTAACTTTATCCTCAACTTCTTTATTCACTTTCTGCTCTCTTTCTCTTACTATTGCCTTAGCTTTACTTTCAGCTTCTTTTCTAGCTCTCTCTTCAGCTTCTCTTACTATTGCCTTAGCTTTACTTTCAGCTTCTTTTCTAGCTCTCTCTTCAGCTTCTCTTATGATAGACTTACTTTCTTCCAATGTTATAGTCTTGTATAGTGCATACTCACTAACCTTTTTAATTGTTTACTGGGATGAAACTTATGTCATTTAAAAGTTCACCGCATACAACTCTGTTAAGAATGTCCAAAATTTATGAAGAATTAGATAAGACCGTAGGTCTTGTTAACATAGAACGTCTACATAATGAAGAGACAAGAATAAAGAATCTTGTTACTCAATTTAAGAACAATGATGAAGAATATCTTAAAATCAAAAGAACTGTAAAAAAGAAGTTAGTAGTATTCTAAGAAATGGTAAGGTATTCTTACAATTCCTTCTTGCATCAGTAATTGGGTTGTTAAAAAGAAACCCTGACAAATATAATAAT
>DATFPS010000160.1:0-8749 GCA_035264705.1 Nitrososphaeraceae archaeon
CTAATTCCTCAGGTGACTGTTCTATTTTATCAGCAAGCGACCCGTCTAAAATGAAGCCTGTTCTGGTTTGGTTTAATTCAAAACGGTAAATATTTCCAGCATTGAAATCCCCTACAAACATATGGTTTTGATGATGTTTTCCTAATACATCAGAATGAAGAAACGTCAATGCAGTAGGCGCACTGTTATTAAACCATATGAAGGCAGGTTCGCTATATTTGCCCTTCCCATCAAAATTTTCAAGATCAACAGAATTTGGATCAGCTTTTTGTTTAAACACACTAGAATTCAACATAACTTTTCCTCCAACTGTAGTCCCTTCAGTTTCCCATAGTCCCTGCAATTTTCTCCATCCACTATTAAAGCCAGGCTCGACTAAGTTAATCTCGTCTCCGTAGGCTGCGCCATTCTCTGTATCCCATAATTTACCTGTCAAAGGATCAAAAGCAATTCCAAAGCTATTTCTTAATCCATATGCATAATACTTCTTTAAAATAGGAGCCTCGGCATCATTTCCTAAGGGATTATCTGGCAGAGGATGACCATCTTGCGTAATTCTGTATATTGCACTGGTTCCGTTAAAATCGGGTGTATCAGGAAAGTTCTGGGTTCTTGACCTATAACCTACATCACCTATAGTCAGATAGAGGTTATCATCGGGTCCAACTACTACCTTTCCACCGTTATGGGCTGGACCTGGGACGGCTGGAAGATCTAAAAGCATCATAGGGTTTACTAGACTGTTATTTATCAATTCGTACCTGTAAAGACGGTTTCCTAATGGCTCAGTTCCTGGCTCACAACGATTTGGCTTTGGACAGATATCACTGCCTTCTACTTTTGCTTCAGTATAATATAAGAAAACGTTAGTGGTGCCATTTTCATGTTTTGATACAGCAATTCCTAACATTCCTCTTTCGCTCTTATTTGCAACATTAACATCTAGAACAGGCTGTGGTTGGGTAGTTCCATTTACAATCCTCCTTACTGTACCATTAGCTTGCTCCAAGACCAAAATATCGTTTGGTCCTAAAAATGCCATACTAGTAGGCTTTTCAAGCCCTTCTGCAAATACCTCTACTTTAAGATCAGTATCACGTAAAATTGGATCGCCTTCATATCGAGCCAGTCTTGCATTCGCTGGCTCAAAAAAATAATTATAATTATTACCGCCATTTAAAAGCAATATTGTTACTAATAGTATAGGCATAACTACTTTTGTCACATATAACATGTACTATACAGCATCTATAATCCTCTATATTAATAGTTTATCGAATTATAATATTTATTTTGACTATTATAGATTCTTACCCAGGAATGTTTATATTTATTATTACAATAAATGGTTATGTTTATTAACAGTTTTTGCAACTCTAGTTACTCATATTACCATATATAGGAACGCTTTAGGAACAACCAATATAATAAAACGAAGAAGGTTATCATACACAACAAGAATGGGGAAAAATTGTGCATAAAAGATGGGGGTTTCTTCTATTATATACTATCCAAGACAGACTTGTGAAAAAGAAATTTGAATTTGATGTTGGCAAGGCAACTAACACACAGAAAAGTTAAAAAGAATAAAAATTAAAGATATCAGAGCCTGACAAATGAATATCTACAACTTGAAGAAGATTCAATATTGGTTGGCAGGCGGCGCGATCGTGATAATCATATTCGGTGTGATGTATTTGCATGTATTGACACATAAGCAACTTCCATATTTTCTTGGTCAAGTTAGCTCTCGGGTTAACATGTACGATGAGACGTTCGCTTCAGCGGTAAGAAATATCTCAAGTTTTGTACCCAAGAATGAAACCTTAGTAGTTACATCAAGCAGCGGTGTCATAAAATATTTTACTGGCCATCCCGTTAAGATTCCCTGGAAAGTAAACACGCAGGAAAGACTTGTACAATATATGACAGACAATAATTTTACATATCTTGTAGTACCGGTAATTAGAGGAAATGGAAGTTCTGTTGAAACATTAAAACCATTATTCACAGAGGAAGGATTAAGACGGTTAACTTTTGATTTTCAAAGTCTAGCAGAATTTGAGACACAATTTAGCAGAATTTATCTGTACAAAAAATTTTCTTAGATATGGCACTAGAAAATCACAATAAGGCAAGAAAGAAAAAAGGTTTGTTAGCCTTATTATACAAACATAAAATTGATATAATTTTTGCCATTTTTTGTTTATTTCTTGCTTATCAATATAATTATCATATTTCTCTTATGAAAGTCCCTATTCACGATGGTGCATATTATCTTCTAAATGCTCATGATTGGTTGACAAATAATCTTCTGAGCGAATTTTATAGGCCGCCACTAATTTCTTGGATTATTGCTGGAATTTGGTCAATTACTGGTGAAAGCTGGGTTATTGTAAAGGGCTTACAAGCAGCTTTCACTGTTAGCGCTGGCATTATCTTGTACATTCTTTTGAGAAAACACAAAGGTGCCATGTTCGCATTTGGTGTTACAGGCCTTACTATGATAAGTGGGCCTCTGTTTTTCTTTAGTACCCAGATTGGGACTGAAGGATTATCGTTATTCTTTGTTGTTCTTACTTTATGTCTTCTTAAGAGTCAAAAAGAAAGTCATTGGTTTTTGGCAGGGATAACCATTGGATTGACATTTGCTTCACGCTATCCTATTATTCTGCAATCACTTGTAATTTTTTTAGTAGAGAGCTTAGTGGTTAAAAAACCTAGGCATATCATTAAAACACTATCAGGCATGCTGCTTGTTATTATAATAGTTGTTTTGGTAGTATATTTGAAAGTCGGTGCATTCCAAACGGCGCTTGGCAAAGATACCGCTCTTACTTTGTTATTCTCGCCGTTCTATCTTATAAACTCAATTGATATATGGGGTTTAGCATTCTTGCTTGTTCCTATTGCTTTACTACATGAAAGAACATATAGTGACAAATTTAATTACTCCTTTATTGCATGGTTTATTGTCTCTCTTCTATTTTGGAGTGCAAATAGTTCCAATTTTCAGTTTAGGTTTACTATTCAGTACACTCCCGCTGTTTATTTCTTGTCTGTGCTTGCAATTGAAAATATCATGAAAGATGGCATAACAATTAATAATACAATCCTTTTCTGGCGTAACAGCATTATTTCACATATCAAATATTTAAAACACAGATACAAATATGACATATTGGGACGCTGGCCAGAATAATTATTATAGACATGCATAAAAGCGATCAATGTGATCGAACATTTTAAATTGTTAACTTCTTCCATTCTTGGCTCTTTTTTTGCAATTCTCTATTAATTAATTAATTTTGTGTGGCTCATTGAATAGACGGGTCTAAGACCAATCCAATAGGTAAATATCGTGAGGATATTTAGAAAAATTTGGTTTCTTTACTCTTACATCTAACCTTGAGATTAGTAATATTATTTCGCCTTATGCGTATTTCTAAAATGATTTTGCCTTGTTGGACCATAGAATAGATATCTATATTTTTCTTTCATTTGATTAGGATCTAGTAACTTTATCTGATCTTTCTAATAATATTCTGTTAATTTATTCTATATCCTTATATATGTAAGTATATATATATAGTCCCGTGATTTAGCTTTTCATAGAGGTACAAGTTTATGAATAGAAAGGGGTGGTTCGTAAGGTTTCTTATACTGGGAGCAATTGCAACCATCCTCATAATCAAAGTATACTTGTTAATCTATGTTCTATTATTTGTTGGAATTTACAGCTTTCTTACAACCATGTTATTATTCAGTATCTTTGTGTTGAGTTATTTTAAATATAGAGATCCCTTTAACAACGCCAAAGATCTCGTACTATCTTCAAATCATGCTCCACTTGTCTCAATTGTGGTGGCGGTAAAAAATGAGGAAGAAAATATCCAAAACTGCATTCAGTCCTGTATTAATAACACATACCAAGATAGAGAAATCATAATTGTTAATGATGGAAGTACAGATAGAACAACTGAAATCTTAAAACAGATGCAAATAGAAAATGGATCAAAAATACGGGTAATTCATCTACCTAGAAGTTTAGGGAAAAAACAAGCTATTGAACATGCAACTAAGGTTGCAAAAGGGGAGATTTATGCATTTATGGATAGCGATTGCGACATGCACAGTGATGCCGTAGAAAAGGCAGTAAAGATTTTTTTATCCGATAGAAATATTGGGGCTTTGGCTACTTATGCAAGAGTAAGGGATGTAAACAAAGGTACCTTACTAGAGAAGATGCAGGATGTATGGGCTGATGGACAATTTAGATTACTCAAAGGTATGGAAAGTTCATATAATTCTGTTACTTGTTGTTCAGGTTCATTGTCATTTTTTAGAAGTGAGGTCATTCAACAATTTATGTATGAATGGGCTCATGATAGATTTTTGGGTTTAGAGAATTTTAAATATGCAACAGACAGACGTTTAACCGCTCATGTTCTTGGAGCTGAGAATATCTCTGCTGTAAATATCTCTTCTCAAACTAATACTTATAATAAAAATAATACACAACTTCTGCAAAATATAAGAATTTCTAACAAAGATAACGGCGAATCTGCACCTTTAGGTCAGTATCCCAATAGTTCTAGTAAAATTGAAAGACGAAACTATTGGAAAGTAGTGTACAGTTCTAGTGTAAGAGTAAATATGGGAGTCCCTAAAACTTTTCGTGCCCTTATATTACAACAAGTTCGATGGAGAAAGAGCTTTATCAGAAGTATCTTTGCAACAGGAAAAATTTATTGGAGACGTCCGTTTGTTGCAGCATTATTATATTATTTATCAATTGGAATGAAGCTTATTAGACCCTTTGTTGTAATATCCACACTTTTTGTTATGCCGTTCTCAGGAGATTATCTTACACCAGTATTTTATTTCAGTGGAATATTATTTGTAGGAATGATTTATGCTGTTGACTTTAAATTGTCTAATCCCAATAACGACCTATGGATATACCGTCCATTAATGACATTACTTTCAACATTTGTATATGTCTGGTTGATATTTTATGCACTTATAACAATTAAGAAAACGACAAAATGGAGAGATTAGCAGAACTTAACGGTGGTAAAAATAAAAAATAATTAATTACAAAGCGAAGTTGCTGATCAAGTTGTATTATCTATGCAATATTATATCGTAACGATCATCATCAATCTCATGTGTTCACTCTTAAAAAGAATATAAAGCACGCAGAAGGAACATAATTGATATGTGTAAGAACAAGTTTGTTATGACACTTCTATTTTTCCTGACCATCAGCCGAGGCTGACATGATGAAAGATTCCAATTGTAAAGGAAACAAAATATCAAGGCGAGAGTTTCTCAAATTATTGGGAGCTGCTATAGCTACTATATATTTTGCATATCCAATTTACTTTCTAAATGGAATACTCGGGAAATCTACAAGACTGAAAAGAGCATACGCAGCAGCATTAACAAGAGGGATGTTAGATGAAGACGGAATTCTTATGATGGGATCACCCAAACCAGGTGGATATTCGTACAGATTTGATGTAACCAAGGACCCTACTTTTGATAAATGCTTGGATATGGCAGCAGGAGCATTTGAATTTACGCAGGAAGGATCTATCAAGTTTGTTAGGTTTACAAGTACCAATCCAGGCAACACAGGCCAGGGAAGATATACTGTGCGTTTCCACATCTTCACTGAAGACCGGACAAATGAAGACGAACAGAAGTATAATTGGACAAATGGCGCGGCGCAATATGGTTGGCTGACAACACCTAAAGACCTCTCCAACGGAGAATGGACATATATTTGTAGACCTAATGGAATCTTGAATCCTGAAGACTCGATCGTTGCTAAACTTGGAGGCGGTAGGCATTCCCGTCAAGCTGATAAAATACATGATGCTTCATGCTGGAATGTTCATTGGTCCTACAATGCTTCAATAATAGATGCAGTATCTTTTGAGTTTGACCATCCTAGTTATGAACATGGCCATACCGTCAAGTTATTCAACAAATACCAACCATTGGGCGACAAATGGTTTGGATGCAAGGTCGTAAGTATAGTAAATGCCGATAAAAGTGCACGACATATTGTAACGTACTTTAATGAAGACCCTATAGACAATAACACAGGTAAACCAAAGAATGAGGGTTGGAAAAAATATTTTGAATTTATACATACGGGCCAAGGGGACAAATATACAATCCCACACATTTGGGGTGGGGCTAAGAATACTTGGCGTAATGATTGGTTAACAAGTATAGATATTGCCTATATGAACCATAGAGAAATAAGTACATTTAGTAACCCAATATAATTGAATTAGCTGTAATACTTTTTATTTTATAAATCGAAGATTGACATGGATTCGGATTCTGTGGAATGTAAGACAGATTTGACTCACTGGCAAGTCACAATTGTTAAAGTTATAATAAAATTATCCATTTCATCTAACATTCTAAGGCTATTATTCATTTTTATTTTGTACTTATCCTTATTGTAATAAAATCATAACAAATATCTCTTGCGTAAGCCGAAACAATGTAGTGGTTTATTATATCAAGTCGTTGAGTTTAGTAACTAGTGATGACATTGTTTTCAATATATGTATATATATAATAGTGATATTTACTAAAGTTAAACTTGTGTGATTGCATACTGTCTTTGGAAGTAGAATAGGTAACAATAATAATGAGAAATAAAAGTTTATAAAGAAAAAAGATTCTATATGGAAGCTCCAGCTTCTAGTGTTCTAAGAAATCAATAATTTGATAAAATTATGTTCCTTGCATAACCAATTCTTCTTGCTTTTCATCTTCTTTTTTTAAGAAAATATATTCATCCATAGCAAAAGCTCCTTTGAAATCATGCCATGCGCTAATTTCTTCAATATCTATATCAGGAATCTCTACAAACAATAAAACTTCTCGTCCAGTCATTCTTTTCTATACTCCTAACGCAATCATAGCTTTGCAATATGAATAAATAAACGTAGGGTTTTTTGTAAAAATTGTAATGTTATATAAAGACAAAGGAATACCCAAAGATGACATAAAGGAAAAACAAAAGTCATAAATGAACAATCATAGAGGAACAAGCTAGAATAAACGATCAGAGAAATAAATGTGGGAAGCCATTCTAGATTGCAGCCATAATTAAGATCTAAAAGGATATTGAATTTCCCTAGACAACAGTAGGATTACGAATAAACATAATGTCCACCTCATCTAATGCTAATAACACTATTTGGATAACGATGAGAATATCAACGCTAAACACAAAGAGAATTTAAATGTATTAGACTTTTCTGTTGCATTTTCTTAAGATTAACTGGATTGTTATATGTTGGATATTATTCGAGATAGACTTTTTATTGCCTACTCCAATAGTATCAGCAATTCCTCCAGCGGTTGTTCTATTAATGACAGTTCCAGCTTAGATTATAGACTATTTTCATCTATTTTCTCTAGAATATACCTACGTCTTCATTATATAAAAACTACGGATATATATATATATCAATTATTATCGTTTATGACTTTGTGATAGACCTACTTTCAAATGATTTAATTATATTAATTAGAAAACGAAGCAGTATTAGGATGATTAGATAACATTATCCTCTTAAAATCGAGGATAAGACAAACTAAAAATTCTTCACTGTATGTAAGAAGCGGATGTTTGCAATCCAAATGCATATAACAATCCATCCCTAGACGCAACAAATAACATATTACTAGCGATACATGGTGAAGAATCTACAATATCCATCGTTGGGAATTTCCAAAGTTGACTACCAGTGCTGATATCAAGTCCATAAATATGTGAATCCAGAGAACCGAAATACAACACCCCCTCATTTTCTGTTAATGCAGGCGAAGACCAAATCCTATCGCCAGTTTCGAATTCCCATAACCTTGAACCATTAATACAAGAAAGACAGTATATCTTCTTATCTGAGGAAGCGAAGAACACTCTGTCTTTTAAGATTGCAGATGAGGCCAAAACAGGTTTTGAAATTTGTTTATTCCATTTTATTACTCCATCATCTTGTTCTAAACAATACATTCCACCAGAATGGGTTCCTATGAACATCAAGCCATCAGCTGATAAGCACGGTGACGAAGATCTGATTTTACCATTGAGTTTGGTTTTCCACTGCATTATACCATTTAAATCTAAACAGTATAGAAAACCATCATCCGACCCTACAAAGATGTTGGCACCATTAAAGGAAGGCGAGGACCAAATCTCACCTTGGGTTCTAAATGTCCATTGCGGATTTCCTTTCATATCAATTGCATATATACCTGTATCCAATGATCCGATAATTATTTTATCCTCGGCTACACATGGAGAGGAAAACACATCGCCATTAATTTCAAAATCCCATATTTCCTTTCCAGACTTTGTATCTAACGCAAAGACTAAATTTCTTCTAAGAAATATTGTTTCTCTGACCCATGAATCAAATGTTGCGGCTATTAACATATCTCGATGAAGTAATGGTGAAGATATTATCGGACTGCCTATATTGAAATGATACTTTATTTGCCTTTGAAAGACGTTTAAAGCAAAAATCCTTCCAGTAATAGTTGAAGAGTAAAGAGTACCATTTTCAAAAACTGGAGAGGCTATCATTGGTCCTAATTCAATTAGCCATGCAAGTGAAGGTTTCTTGGATAATGAGGAACGAGTTATCCCTGTTCGCATCGCATTTCCTCTAAACATTTTCCAAGAATGCTCTTGTGATTTCAATAAGGA
>DATFPS010000161.1:0-6946 GCA_035264705.1 Nitrososphaeraceae archaeon
AATAAAATTTGGAGCTCTTTTGTATTCCTCTCCCTTCTCTTTTCTCTGATGATATCCTTTCAATACAGCATCTAAAACAAAAGACAAAAGAGAAAAGATATAAGCATTATCTTTGGCTAAAGAATGCTACTCTGTGAAGCTACTATTAGATTTGTATTTGAGAAATAACAGTCAAATGAGAAATTAAAAAAGTAGCAAAGACGATAAGGAATCTAAATAACCGCATTACAATGAAGATAACCAAGGAGAAGAAAAACAAGAAGAGAAATGGGAGAAATGACAATGAGGAATCAAGTTTTTTTGACTCAAAAAATGAGATTATTCTGCAAAATACATTTAGATTTCTATCAAAGGTAAATAAACTTGTTAAAAGTATATCTTCTCTTACCAAAAAATACATTTAAAGCAAATATAATCTTTATTTTTTTATTTGTGTCTTCCCTCTTATGACAAATTTATAGAGAGCCAACTATGTCTAAAAAGCTTCTCTCAAGATACTTATTTTATAAAAGGAGGAAAAGGATAAATTGCTATATGATAAATATATTCCTCAATTATAATGAATCTGTAAATTATCTAGAACCTGACCCTTTATCAGTAGAGACAAATGAATGCAGGATTCTAATATGGAAGATTAGATTTAGTAATTAGTCGTAAGAGGAAAAAAGAGAATCTTATAAAATGAGATTTATATATGTACCTAATAATACAATATTTATTAGGTACTATACGGTAAAGTCAGTTCCCTAATGACGTTTGGTGATCGTCGGCAACAACAACAACAACAGCACAATCATCAACTTTTGCAATATTTTTGCTCAAAATGTGGTATACTTCTAAAGGAAACAGAAGAAGAAGAACAAAGCCTTATTGACAATAAAAAAATAGTATTAATGCCAGCAACAGCAACAACAGAACAATGTGTAAAGTGTGGTTCTCTATTATCATCTAAGAATTAAGAAAGTTGAAACTAAAACAGCATAACAGTATTGTAGGGGAGCAGCAGCAGCATCTATCATCATCTTCGCTATTATTAAGGAGAACATCAGAAGAGATATTATTTCCAAAATTCCAAACAGCCTATTATGATATTGAAGATAGAAAAAGAAGAATTACTTTAGATATTGAAGAGATAGATTCCTCTATTACTCTCACAACTGAAGATTGTGTAGGTATTATTGGTGAAGCAAGATATGCAAACACAATTCTTATAAGACTATGCGTTCGTGCTTTAATCTTAAAAAGAAAGAGTGAATTATTAGAATTTGCAAAAAAAGTCATCTTTATTGATGCTGGAGGAAAAAATAATAGTTCTGACTCATTTTATCGGTGCGTAAATTTTGCGCGGCAGTATGGACTAGACATAAAAAAGGTTTTGCAGAGTATAGTCGTAAGCCGAGCGTTTACAATCTACCAATTGGCAGACTTGGTCATATACGAATTACCTAGAGTTATTCAGCAATTAGAAGCAAAAGTAATATTGATTTCAGATTTGCTAAATATGTTTGTATGCGATCCACAAATTAAAATTGAAGAAGGAGAAAGGATGATAAAAGAAATTATAAATTCACTAAGAAAAATATCATCAACAACAAACAACACCTTAATTGTAGTATCTTTGTACCGCCATCACCATCACCACTATTCTTCTTTTCCTCCATCATATCTATATGAAAAAATCCTTCTTCCAAGATTTGACAAATGTATTGAAATTACAAACAACAAGGAGGAAAAAGTTAATAATGTATTAGATATAAAGACACGCAACCACAAAAACCATCATAATGAGGGTATCAGTAAGAATAGCAGCAGAAGAAGAAGATTCTCATTGCCCGAAAGAGATCTCATGCAGTTGATTCTATCAACAAGATGATTTTTTGTTAAAATAGAAAGGATAAGCCTCTTTGGCTTCTCAATATATTATTCAACTGGCGGCATAGAAAATATAAACGGTGGAGCAACATCTTCTGGATTTATTGATGGTTTTATTGATGTAGTAGCTCCTCCAGTGACATTTACACTATTCCATTTTGTTACATTAGCAGGATTACTAATACAAGATAATTTAGCAGTTAGCTCGTTTGTTCCTTCGGAAATAAGATTATAGTTTCTCGTATAATTATAATTCCAATTTGAATAGTCGTTTGCTCCGCCAGAACCAGTTGCTGTGGCATTTTGAAATGGTTTTTGGTCATTCAAATCGACATATACTTGACAATCCGTTGTAGGATCGTCTGTAGATGTACCAGTGACTGTAAGTTCACCGACTGGAACTTGTTGACCTGCAACAGGTGATGTAATTTTTACATCTGCTTCTGGTTTTATTGATGTAGTAGCTCCTCCAGTGACATTTACACTATTCCATTTTGTTACATTAGCAGGATTACTAATACAAGATAATTTAGCAGTTAGCTCATTAGTCCCATTTGTAATTATATGATATTGAGGTGTGTATGTAAAATTCCATGTAGAATAATCATCTACTCCACCAGAACCTGTTGCCGTAGCAGTTTGAAATGGTTTTAAGTTATTCCAATCAGCATATACTGTACAATCAGAAGTAGCATTATCTGTAGATATTCCTGATATTGTAAGTTCACCAACTGGAACTTGTTGACCTGTGATAGGCGATATGATCTTTACACCTATTTTATTGTCTTGCTGTGCTTGTGCAAATATAGAGTTTGTCATAATAATAATTATACCTATAATTAGAGATAATAAAAGAATCTCAAAGTTTGACTCAATACAACTTTTCCTATCCAAAACAAGAAAAAGGCTTCACTCTTGCATTTAATCAAGATTGTCAAAATACTTAGAGCATTAACAAATGAATTATTGAAATCTTCCACCATTATAGCTAAAATGCATCTCACTATTAGAAACTTGTCCTTGTTTAATGGAGTTCTGACTAGTTGTCAAATAATAACAGCAGATTCTATACATTAAGATAGATCTGTAAGAGGATGAACTCTGGGAGACATATCATCAGAGGGAAGTTAAAATAGATTTATAGGGTCTTTATTATTGCTAGTGATATATTCTCTTCTTTTTCTAGTTATTATTCAAGAATATATTTTTAATACATTTAATTAAGGAACATCAATTTTATTATTTATCAGATAGACCTGCTTTTTATAGATTTGTTCTACCTTTTCAAGTGTATCTATATCTGCAACTGTCTTATCGTTGCGTATATTTTTTATCCTAGGAAAACGCAATGCAAAGCTACTGTCGTGCCTGTCACTTTTTTGTATACTATCAAAAGCAATTTCTAAAACTATTTCCGGTTTTACTATTATCTTATATGCATCATCCTTTATCATAAGTGACTTTAACTTACTTGTCATATCGTCTATTTCTTCATCAGTTAAACCAGAGTATGCTTTTCCAATAATTCTTAATTTATTATTGTTCTTTTCGTCTCTTACAGCAAATGTATAATCTGATAGTGTACCTGCTCTTTTTCCATGACCATATTCAGCAATTAATATGACTGCATCAATTGTATCAAGTTCTTTTTTCAGCTTCACCCAATACCTGCCTCTTTTGCCAGGATGGTATTGCGAATCTGGTTCTTTCAATACAAGCCCTTCATGACCGATATCTTTGCTGACACCAAACATTGAAATGATTTCCTGTTCTGAATTTAGAATCTTATAACTTGAATTAATGATTGGTTGTTTGAATGCTATGTATGATAAAATTTCTTTTCGTTCATTAAGTGGCTTCTTGATTATGGCCTCTCCGTTAAAATACAGGATATCATAGACAGTATATATCACTGGGATCTCTGCCATGATTTGCTCTGTGACAGTCTTTTTGCGAAGTCTTTTCTGAAGTTCTTGAAAGTGCAATGGTTTGTTATTTTGGAAAGCAAGTATTTCTCCATCTAAAATAAAATCTATGTTTGATGATGATGACGACGACGATAAAGAAGAAGAAGAAGAAGTAACAATCACACCCAATGCAGCATCGACCAATTCAGGAAATGCATTTGTAACATCTGCAAGCTTGCGAGAGAACATTCTAATTTCTTGTCCAAACTTGTGCATTTGTACTCTTATTCCGTCATATTTATACTCGCAAATCAAAGGTTTTTCATAATAATTGATTATCTCTTCAGCAGTAAACATTACATCAGCTAGCATAAAACTTAGAGGAGTAAGAGGTTTTATTATCGCTTTACCTAATGAATCGCTCTTTGCCAATATAGATACTTGAGCAATATCTCCAGCAACCAGCATAGCTTCTCTTATAACTTTGATATTCTGATTGAATGCTTTCGCAATCGCAATTTCGATCAGTCCTTCAACTAAACCAATCCTCATCTCGCCATTAATGATTTTTATTAGATATTTTGCTTCTAGTGGCAACATATCGATAAGTAGTCCTGTCAAAATCTTCTTCTTGTTTTTACCTGCCCCTGAGCCTACGATATCTGCAATTTTCTTGAGTTGATTATATACAAAACATAATGTTAGTTGCTGTTGCCGAAAAAGTGAAAACATATGCTTTTTTGATACTGCATATTCTGATAATGCACCCATATCGCCATGAGTGAGGTAAATCCGTTGAATTTCGCTTGCATCTAGCATTGCAATTTCAGAAAGGGATTGCATGATTATGCTAAATCCTACATTTATATTCTGTATGGAGCCACGTGGAAAGATTCTACCGGATAAGAACAGAATGGCAATAGGTAATGAATCATTATCCAAGCGAGAAAGATATTCAGAAAGAATGCTTACTTTGAGATTCTTACTAGTCGTTGAACGAATATTTTCACAAACTTCTACAAAGTATGAAAATTCATTATGACTACTCATTAAACGACTCGAACCTAATCTCTTTTAGGGATATCATTGCCATTATAAAAATGGAGATAATTCTTAATCTATAGTTTTATGGTAATCTTGAATTAGCGAGTATAGTATATGTAGCCGTCATTAGATAAAATTGATCCAACTATATGCAGGACTTTTATTTTACGTATAAACCATAATATTATGAAAGTTAAGCGTCGTCTATATTCAAGCAGAACCTTTAGATGTCAATTGGAGAGATATTGATAGTTGATTTTTTATAGAGAATAGGAAAATAAAATAATAAACAACTTCATAATAAGTAGAAATAATATAATATTATATAATATCTTGTCTAAAAATACTATTCACTCAATAAGAAGTAAAGAAGAAGAACAACAAGAAATCTATCAACTAAATGAAGAACAGACTAATATTAGGACCCTTCTAACATTGCAAAACATCCAATACCTTGTAGAAGGATTAGATGCTTTATTATATACCAATCTCGATGGATACGAACGAGCAAAGGTTATTCAGTTAAGAGACGAATTGACTTCTTATATCAATAGTATATTCATTGACTATTCTTGAAAGTATGTTTGATTTACAAGAGTCATTAAAAATAATGCTTAGTCCATAAGTATTAGTAGTATCTTACATGTGCCCTTTATTCTCTAGATATTGATTTATGAATTCAATTGCATTAGCATACCAGCATCAAAGGAAAATCAATTCTAGTAGTAGACATCTCTTCTTCTAAGTCATTATCATGTTGCGCCATACTATATTATTCCATAGTCGACATGAATTAATTGGAGTTGGGTACGATTCATATATACATAATATTTCCAAGTTTTGGAAAAGGTATATTATATTTACAAATCTTACTTGACTTTTATCATCGTCTCTTTCATTTATTGATATTCATATATCCGTTAACTTAATGTGTGTGTGTCATATCGTGTTACATTTTGAATTATAACAGATCCTACTTCTTAGAATGCGAAAGCAGAAAATGATGAATGGGTTAAGATGTTATTTTTGCTAACAGTTATTATAATTAGCTATAATTAGCTTGATTTACTTTGCAATCTTATGCGAGCATGCTCTAGAGATTCCTTTATTCCTCTATTGCTGCTGTTGTTGTCGTCGTCGTCGTCGCCGTCGTCACTCAGTCTAGACATAATTATGTCAATTGTCTTAATTCCAGCATATTTTAGTTCTTCAAGGTTAACGCTATTATCACCCTTTGCTGCTCTTAATAATGCAGAGAATTCTGGACAACTTCCTAATTTTTGAATTTCTTCAAATTGTGTTTTAACTTCGGTCTTGAGTGATTTAATTATGGTATCAGCTTCTTTAACTGTTTGAAGAGTTTGTAGCTGGATGGCTTGTAAATTCTGTGTTGAGATATGAGATATATCGGCAATAACTTTTTTTGCTTCTTGTCCAAATGATTCAATAAATATCCGTGCATTGCTAAATTGGGAATCTATCAAGGTTTCCATTCTTTTTTTGTCTTGTCTTAATTCATCTACTGTCTTGGTTAAAGCATTTTTTTCCTCTATGTCTTGGAAAAATTTCTGGACAGCCATAGAAGAATCGATGTTATTTGATGTTGCAATTTCTTGAATAATACTGTTCAAACGTATCAATTCTCTTAAACCAAACCCAATATTTTTCAGTTTGTAATATACATCTGATGTCCGTTGATATTTGTCTATGTCTTGGTCAAGAAGAGAAATTACATCGTTAAGCATGTCTAATTCCTCTTGTGACTTCACTAGATTGTTTTTTAGTTCCTTTTCTTTCTCTTCTAGTTCCTTTTCTTTCTCTTCTAGAGACTCTATCGTAGAAATCTTATCTGCAATTGCATTAGCATCATATCCTAGCTGTTGTGCGTTATTAAGAGCATTTACAAGGTTAGGAGTATCTTCAATAGACAAGTTATATTCTATAAGCGTGTCTTGCATATGTGTAAATTCCTGTAACATATTAATGGTAACTTTCTTTTTTCGTAATGCTTCTTCATATTCCAACTGAGTAGACAACTTTCTCTCAAGTAAGTTTTTTATTTCTTCTTCTAGTTTTTGCTTATCTTTTGATTTTTCTTCTACATAATTTGGAATTTCTGAAAG